>JBLHPD010000060.1:0-22306 GCA_047624165.1 Clostridium sp.
TCTGCTACGCTATTGCTTTCTCCGCCTTGAAATATAGCCTTTTTATTATATTTTTCATAAATAATTTTGTTCTTTGCTCCTATTCCACCAGGACTTGCATCAAGCATTATATCTACTTTTTGCACTAATTCCTCCAAAGTTCCTGAAACCTTAATCCCAAGTTCTTCAAAGACTTTATCATTTCCTGGAATTGCATTATAAAGATCATAAGGCATACCCTTTTCCTTTAATGCTCTTATAGCAAGTGTAGGCGAAACATCTGCTACCCCTACAAGTTCCATGTCCTTTTGCATTGCTACTCCATCCGCAAGTCTTTGTCCTATTACACCGAATCCAGCAACTCCTACTTTTATCATTGTAAATCCCTCCTGTTTTTCATATATTCATGAACCGCTACATCTTTATACTACTACTTTAACTTTCTTTGCAGCTTGACTTCTTATAACATCAACATACACAGCTGCAATAATAACGAGTCCTATAGCAACAATTTGTATATCAGGTGAAACCCCTAAAAGGTTTAATCCATTTCTTAAAACTGCCATAATCATTGCGCCAATCAAAGTTCCACCTACAGTACCAACTCCTCCCATGAAGGAAGTTCCACCTATAATACATGCAGCAATAGCATCCAAATCAAAGTCTAATCCACCAAGTGGGGAAGCTGAATTTACTCTTCCTACCATTACAACACCTGCAAGTGCAGCCATTACTCCACATAATGTATAAACTATAACTAAAGTTTTATCTACATTTACACCAGATAATGCTGCTGCTTCCTTATTTCCTCCGACTGCATATATATGCCTTCCTTGCGCTGTTCTATTAAGGAATATATAGAAGCCTATACAAACAACTATAACTAATACAAAACTTATTGGAATCGGCCCAATTTTCCCAGATCCAAAATATTGTATAGTTTTAGGAAATCCTGAAATTGGTGATGCCATTGTAATAATAAGTGCTAACCCTCTTGCCACATTTTTCATTGCTAAAGTTGAAATAAATGGGTGTGGAAGTCTTAACTTAGTAAGCAATACGCCGTTCATTAATCCACAAAATGCTCCTGTACCTAGGCATATTAATATACCCAAAAGTGGATTCATATCAAATTTAACAATGGCGATTCCCATAACACAAGTTGATAATGCCAATATAGAACCTACGGAAAGATCTATTCCAGCTGTTAATATTGTGAGCAGCATGCCCATAGAAATTAAACAATTAATTGAAGATTGGTTTGCTATATTCATAATATTTCTCACCTTAACAAAGTCCGGTGATAAAACTGCAAGTATCAAGCACAGCAATATTAATCCTAAAAGGGGACCAAATCTTTCTGTAATTGTTTTTAACTTGTTCTTTTTAGCTACTTCAAATCTCTTAGACTTTTCACTATTTGTTTTAACTTCACTCATTTTTACAATCCTCCTGACGCTGCTTTCATAATATTTTCTTGATTTGCCTCATGCCTTTTGAACTCACCTGTTACTTTGCCCTCATGCATAACAATGATGTGATCACTCATTCCTAGTATCTCTGGAAGTTCGGAAGAAATCATAATTATTGCTGCTCCATTAAGTACTAGTTCATTCATAACATTGTAAACTTCTACTTTTGCTCCAACATCTATTCCCCTTGTTGGTTCATCAAATATAAATATATTAGCATGCGTATTAAGCCACTTAGCTATAACAACTTTCTGTTGATTTCCTCCACTAAGTTTTCTTACCATAAAGGTATCTGAAGGTGGATTTATATCTAATTTTTTAATATTTTCCACTGTTTTTTCCTTTAACATTTTAAGATCAAGTAGCATCCCTGACTTATACTTGTTTAAACATGCTAGATTCATATTAAAATTCATAGTATTGTCAAGCACTAATCCTTGTCCTTTTCTATCTTCCGTTAAAAATGCAATTCCATTTGCCATAGCGTCTTTAGGAGATTTTATATTCACCTTTTTTCCGTCTATATATGTCGTACCTTTATTTTTCATATCAATTCCAAAAATTGCTCTTGCCACTTCTGTTCTTCCTGCACCTACAAGCCCTGAAAGTCCTAATATTTCTCCTTTATGCACTTTAAAACTAACATCGTTAAAAACGTTTTCGCTAGTAAAATTTTCAATCTTCAAAGCTTCTTCGCCTATTTCCGTTGCAACTTTAGGAAACTGGTTTGCTAAATTTCTACCTACCATTGAACGAATAAGTCCCTCTCTAGTTACCTCATTAATTGGGATTGTTTCAACTTTTTTCCCATCTCTCATTACAGTTACTCTGTCACATACCTCCATAATTTCATCTAATCTATGAGATATAAATATAACAGCAATCCCCTTTTGTTTTAGTTCTTTTATAGTCCTTAACAATTCTTTTACTTCTTTTGAACTCAAACTTGATGTAGGTTCATCCATTATTAAAAGCTTTGTTTTTACAGAAAGAGCTTTTGCTATTTCTACCATTTGTTGTTGTCCCATTCCTAGTTTAGATATTGTAAGCTTTGGATCAATATGTTGACCGAGTTCACCTAATAACTCTGCAGATTTTCTTCTCATTTCTTTTATATTAATTAAAGGTATTCCTTTATTCTTAAGTTCTCTACCTAAATATACATTTTCAGCTACGCTTAAATATTTTACAATATTTAACTCTTGATATATAGCTGTTATACCTAACCTCATTGCTTGTTTTGCTCCCTGAATATCAACCTCTTTCCCTTCAACTAATATCTGTCCCATATCATGTCTATGTGCACCAGTAAGTAATTTAATTAAGGTAGACTTACCGGCCCCATTTTCCCCAACGAGTCCTAGGATTTCTCCAGGGTAAACATCTATATCAATATTATCAATTGCTATTACTCCAGGGAAAATTTTTGATACTCCTCTTAATTCTATAAACGGCTCAGCCATTATTTCGTCACCTCTCTTTTTCAAGAATAAAATTTTATCGAATCTAACAATTTGAATCTAACAATTTAAATTAACAACTTGTTAGATTCAATTATTTTTTAAAAAATTAATTTTATTGAGCTAACATTTTTGCTAAATCATCTTTTGCCTTTTGAGCATTTTCTTTTGTTATTAAGTTTGTACCAGTATCAATTCTAGCTTCAATTGTTTCACCTTTTGCAAGTTTTACTCCTGCTTCTACGCCTAATTTTCCTATATTATATGCGCTTTGAGCAACTGAAGCTGTAAGTTCTCCTGCAAGAATAGAAGTTAATGCATCTGGTGAACCATCGAAGCCCACAACGACTACATCTTTCTTATTAGCAGCTTTAAGTGCTCTAGCTGCGCCTAATGCCATTTCATCATTTGAACAGAATACAGCTTTTACATTTGGATGGGTTTGTAATAGGTTTTCCATAACTGACATTCCTTTGTTTCTATCGCTGTCTGCTGGTTGAACTGCTGAGACTTTAAATCCTGCAGCTGTTAACGCATCTGTTGCACCTTTAATACGTTGGTCATGAGTTGCATCACCAAGAGCACCTCTTAGCATAACAATATCATCGCCTGCTTTAAGACTCTTTGCTATAAAATCTCCACCAACTTTACCCCCTGCTTCATTTCCAGTTCCAACAAAAGCTTTCTTTTTATCCCATTCTGCGTCTGTATCTATTAATATAACAGGAATTCCTGCTGCATCAGCCTTATCAAAAGTTGTTAATGCTGCACTTGGTTGTGAAGGTGCTACAACTAGAGCCGATACACCCTTTACTATTTGATCTTCCATCATTGAAGTCTGACCTGCTATATCCGTTTCTGCATTTGGTCCAACAACTTGTACTTCTACACCTAATGTTTTACCTGCATCATCTGCACCAGCTTTTACTTGTTTCCAGTAATCACTGTTTATTGCTTTTAAAACTACTGCTATTTTAACTGTTTTTTCAGCTGGGGCTGCAGCTGTATCTGCAGCTGGTGCTGCCGCTTTTCCACATCCACCTAGTATTGATACTATCATTGTAGCCATAACTAACATTCCTAAACGTTTACTCATCTTTCCCATTTAATAATCCCCCTTAAATATAATTTATTTAGTTAATTTATAAATCTTCCCCATCTACCCTCCTTATTAAGAAAACTCTTTAGCAAAATGGTTTACACTAATACTTGATATTTAAGTTAAAACCGTTTACACTAATCTTGTGATATGTATTCGGTTCTGCTATTTTTATCTTACAGCACTTTCTAATTAATCGAAACTTTAAAAATTAAATAAATTATTGATTTTATCCAATTTATAGGCTTTAAATATTTACTATTTGTTTGAAAATTCATTAAATTCTAAATTTTGTACACTTTTGCATCAAATTATTTTTTTATTCCCATTTGTTTTTTAAAGCATTAATAACCTCGAATTCGTTAACAAAAATTACTATATTTGTTATAGAATTCTTTTTATTTGGACTGTCTTGTGGTATATTATTAATAAATAACATTGTTAATATTGTAATATATGTTAATCTCCTCTTTTTGACTGAAATGTAGCATATAGATGCTGTAATATAACACTTGAAAGGAGTCTAACCTTCCATGAAAATACCTTTTTTTAAAAAAAATCATATAAATTTAAAAAGTACTTTTACAAAACTGCTTTTATCTTACATTTTACTTAGCTTTATGATATTAATCATTTCAACCTTCGCACTTTACCAAGGTTATAGGAATCAAATTTTTGTACAAGCTAACAACGTTTATGCCAAGCTATTAAAACAAGCAAATTATTATACCCAAAACACTTTAAATTGGGCTAATTCTTTTGTTTATCAATTATATATTGATGATAATATTTATAACTTGATGTATAGTTCCAGTAACTCTTCCGTTAAACATGAAATTGGAATTTTGAAATTAAATCAAGTATCTTCAGTTATACCACTAACTCAATCAATTTATATTTATAATAATACGCTGAAAATGTTTTATTCTTCGATTGGAATAAATTCCTCTTCTGACAACTTTTACGATGGCGATATTGTATCAATTTTGAGGAAATCAAACGGTTCTCTTACTACAGAGTTTATACCTAGGAAAATAAAAATACCAAATAGAGATACTTCTATGGATGTGCTTACAATTATACTTGCAAATAATAAACTTGAAGATAACGGTCTACCTGAGGGGGCAATTATCTTAAATCTAAATGCAAATGAGATTGGAAATTACTTTAAGGATATTTCTAATGAGAGTAATAACTTATTTGCTATTAATAACAAAGGTATGGTTGTATTAAATTCAAAAACTAATAGCTTTTGTCAAGATATTTCTAATTTTAATTATGTTAAAAAAATATTGAATTCAAAAGCCACTGAAGGTCATTTTACTGAAGTAGTAAATGGAACCTCTTGCATTATTAACTTTATGACTTCAGATAGAACTAATTTGAGATTTATTAACATTACCCCTTATCAAACGCTACTTGAGAGTATGAACAAAATGGTTAATTTATTACTAATAATGTTTATTCTTATTTTTATTGTTGGAATTCCGATTTCTTATTTTATTTCCAAGAAAATATATTCACCCATAGATAGAATTGTTAAGAATGTAAAGAATAATTTATCTTCAAGTGATGCTATTGAAAAAAATGAAAATAGAAATGAATTAGACTACTTATCCTCGGCTATTGATAAGATATTAAATACTTCGCTGTCCTTAAAAAATTTATCCATTGAAGATAGTATCTTTATTAAACAAAAGGTTTTGAAGGATTTACTTCTAAACTCTTTGAATAATATAAAAGTAATTGAAAAAAAATTGATAGACTTAAATATATACTTAGACCCTATTAATCTTATGATATTTGTACTTCGAATTGATTCCTACAAAAAATTCAATTCTAGTTATTCAAAGGAAGATATAGAATTATTTCAATATGCACTAACAAATATTTCACTTGAGGTAACTAGTACTAAATACAAATGCGAAGCAGTAGATATGGAAACAGATCATATTGCAATTATTTTAAACATCGGGGATGAACCTCCGTCTATTGCATTAACCTCCATTGTTGAACTGATTAAGCAAATACAAGATACCATTTTTAATTCCTTACATTTTTCCGTTAGTTCTGGAATAGGTTGCTTTGCAAATACTCTATCTGAATTACCGAAATCCTACAAATGGGCTTATGAATATACAAATTATAAAATCAAATACGGAGCTAACTCTATTTTGTACTCTAATAAAGTTGTAACAGAAATTAAAGAAAACTCTAAATATCCTGAGGAGAAAGAAAAATCACTATTTGATGCTATAAAGTCTGGTAAGATTGAAGATGTTGACGTATATTTAACCAATATACTTGAAGAACTTTTAAATTATCGTTATCCAGATATGCTAATGTTTATTATGCAACTAACAATGAACTCAAATAAATTATTAAATAGTTTGAAAAAAATCAGTGACGAAAACCTCCCTGTTAATCTTAATTTTTTCAGAGAAAATATTGAGCAATTTGAAAGTATCAATGAACTACACGATTGGCTGATGTCTTCTTATAGTGCAACTTTACTGCAACTTCAAGAAAATAAAGATAATAAGAAAGAAAAATTAATTAATAAAATTATCTCTTATATAGACTTAAATTATGACAATACTCTTCTTTCTACTGAGTATTTGGCTGAATATGTAAAGATTTCTCCCAATTACCTACGAACAATTTTTAAAGAAATTCGAAATCAATCTCTATCTAATTATATTAATGAGTATAGATTTGAAAAGGCAAAATATTTACTTGAAACTACACATCTTTCTGTTAATGATATTTGTACAAAAATTGGTTTTGTAAATACTAACTACTTTTATACTGCTTTCAAAAAATATTATGGTGTTTCTCCAACTGAATGGAGAAATAAATAAATAAGGCATACAAGCTTTCTAACTTAGCTTGTATGCCTTACTACTTTATATATTTGTACTATTCTTTTTTAACATACATTGCTACATATACTTCATTATCTTGCCAACCAGATAAAATTCTACTCTGGTGTACTAACTATTCCAGAATAATCATCAAAATCTTTAGCGTAGTCACGATATAACTCGCTGGACTGATGACCAGCTGCATTCTCAAAGTAATTTTACTCAATTATTATATTTAAAATTTAACTATTCACTTAATAATCAACAAAGTTGTCAATTTAAAAATGTATTTATACTATTTTGATTTGTTGATGAGCTCTATATTCTTAAATTTTGAAACCTACAATAAATATTTAGCATGTTATCTATAATATCTGCTGTTACATTACCGTTCATCTTCTGAACCAATCCCTTTACAATAGCAAGTCCCAAACCAGTCCCTTTTCCACTCCGTGTTTTATCTGCCATATAAAATCTATCAAAAATATTTTTTACATCATCTAGAGTCAGATCTTTAGCAATATTACTAATTCTCAGTAGCACCATATTCTCTTCTACTTTCAAACAAATATCCACAGTATCTTTTGCATATTTAACGGTATTACTTAATAAATTTTCTATTACACGCTCTAATGATTTTTCTTCAGCTATGATGTATATGTTTTCTTCAGGTATTTCTATATTTACATTTATGTCTCTATTCATGAATTCAGTGTATTTTCCTAACATAACCTCTTGTAAAATTTTATTGATGTTTAATTTTTGTAAGTCTAATTCATAATCCAAGGATTCTATTAAAGACAGTTCATAAAAATCATTCAATAAATTTTCCAGTACTTTTGCTCTTTGCTCAGCTATATTCAAATATTCTTTTTTTTCTTTTTCATTTATATTATCTAATTTCAAAAAATGAATATATCCTATAATTGATGTTAAAGGTGTTCTAATATCATGTGACATATTTGCAATAGTTTGCCTTAAGTCATTTTCAAGCTTAACTTCATTTGCCTTACTTTGTTTCTTCATTTGTATAATCCTATTTATTTCGCTAGCTAATGCTTCAATTCTTTTATTTAATAATCCTATTGTTAGCTTTTTCTCCGTTTTATTTTCATTAATTTCTATAAGTTGCTTTGTTATACTTTCTACTTCCCTCTCCACATAAAACAAACGAGCGATTAAATACTATAATTAATAAGACTACAATTATATATATCATTTTCCTCCCCGCCTTTCTTAAATTATCACCTTCATAGCTTCATTACTGCATTATTAACATCTTCACCTAATATCTGCTTTTTTAAAAGCATATATTCCTATTGTTGCAGTTATGAAGATTGTTATTATAGATATAATGACTGCATGCAGGACTTCTGAAGCTATAATATTATTTGATGTCACAATACTTGGCTGAACAAATATTGATTTCTTACAAATTGACATTAATTCTGGTTTTTGAATAGCCAATACCATAAATATTCTATTAATAAGATCCAGTGATATAATTAGCGACATAGTAACACTAATATTTCTAGATATAAATGCTATTAAAACACTAATACTCCCTATAGCAACATATATGAGTAGCATTAGCAGCATTAACCCTACTAGAAACAATAAAGAATAAACCGTAATTGATTCCCCATATCCATTGCTTACTGTATTTATACCGGTCATTAATAATGGTGGTATAAAACTAATAATAACAACGCCTACATAATAGACTATACTTTTTGCTGTGAAAATGCTTATTCTTTTGTGTCCATATGAAATAAAGTTTTTGATACATCCAGAAGTAAACTCAGCCACTATATAATCCGAGGCAAATATTCCCATTAATATCATTAATGCTAAAGAACTTTGAATATTAAATATATATAATAGTGAGTTTTTCCCATTCATTATTCTTAAGTTTTCTGAAAAAATATAAATTAAAATAGATTGGAGTAAGTTAACAAATATTATGAAATAAAATAGCTTAGAATTTTTTAATTTGTAAAATTCAACTTTTATTAAATTAAGCATTTTAGAGTCCTCCTATGACTTTAGCGAAATATGTTTCCAAATCCTCTCTCATAGGCATGATTTGTTCCACTATAATTCCTTCTTTTACAAGTACTTCTGTTACTTTCCCTGAATCATCTATGTAATCATAAAGTTTTATAATATTATTATGTAAAATATCAAAATTCAAAGTTTTTAATTTTTTATCCATTATAACAGCCGCTTTAGATACATTATCAACTTTAATATGAATAAATTTTTTACATCTTTCATTTAACTCATCTGCAGTTATTTCTTCTATTAATCTACCTTTATGGATTATTCCATAGTTATTGGCAACTTGATATAGTTCTCCTAATATATGACTAGAAATAAGCATTGTCATTCCATATTCTACATTTAATTTTTTTAATAATTCACGTATCTCAATTATACCTATTGGATCGAGACCATTAATTGGTTCATCTAAAATTAAAAATTCTGGTTCTCCAATTAATGCCATCGCTACTGCTAATCTTTGCTTGCTTCCTAATGACAACGTTTTTACCTTTTTATCTTTTATATCCAATAGACCTACTGTGATTAACCATTTTTCTATGCACTCTTTTCCTGGTATTCCCTTTTGAATTCTATCCATATTCATATTCTCATAAACAGTTCTATTTCAATAGAGTGCTGGCGATTCTATAATTGCACCTATTCTCCTCCGAGCATTTTCAATTTTCTTATCTTCATGTTCGTGAAACAACTCAATGGTTCCACTATTTCCCTCTGTAAGCCCTGTTATAATTCTTATTAATGTGCTTTTCCCCGCCCCATTCAACCCAATAAGACCATACACTTGTCCTTTTTTTATCGTCATACTAATATTATTAAGTACATTTGTGTTTTTATATTTTTTTGTAAGCTTATTTGTTTTTAATACAAAGCTATCCATCACATAAAATGCCTCCTTAATCAACATTACACCTAACCTTTTATAATAGCTTTTCTACATATTTTTTTCATAAAAAAAAACATAAGCTGATCCTAAAAATAGTATCCCACAGCTTATTTTAATATATTATTTTTTATAAATATCTATAATATCTTCTTTAGTAAATGCAACGTGACTATTTAAACATTCTTACACCTCTAGTTATATGTTATTTCTGATTTTCTAAGATTTCGCAGATAAAATCTCCTACTTCAGATGTAGAAGCCTTTCCACCCAAATCCGAAGTCAATCTTTCCTTATTCTTTAATATTTCATTAATGCCATCCATAACCCTAGTGCTTAAATCTGTTTCTTCAAGAAATTCCAGCATCATTTGAACTGTCCATACCATAGCTATAGGATTTGCCAGGCCCTTTCCTGCTATATCTGGCGCGGAACCATGAACTGGTTCAAACATTGATGGATACTCCTTTTCAGGATTTATATTGGCTCCTGCTGCAAACCCAAGTCCTCCCTGTAGTACCGACCCTAAATCTGTCAAAATATCTCCAAAAAGATTAGAAGCAACTACAACATCAAAGATTTCTGGTTTTTGTATCATAAACATGGATATAGCATCCACATGATAAGATTCTGTAGCAATTTCAGGATATTTTGCTGAACTTTCTTTAAAAAGCTTATCCCACAACACCATACTATAATTTAAAGCATTAGACTTTGTTACACTGGTAACCTTGCTATCCTTATTTCTTTTTTTAGCTAATTCAAAAGCATATTTCATAACTTTTTCTGTATTTTTTCTTGTAAATACACCCGTTTGAATAGCTACTTCATCCTCTTGTCCTTCATTAAATATTCCGCCAATCCCTGCATATTCGCCTTCTTTATTTTCACGAACAAATACCATATCTACGTCATCGCAGCCTTTATTTTTTATGGGACATTCCACATTAGGTAACAATTTTATTGGTCTCAAATTAATATATTGATTAAATCCTTGTCTAATTTTTAATAGCAAGTCTCTAAGTGAAATATGATCTGGTACACCTGGATATCCTACAGCTCCAAGAAGTATGGCATCATACTTCTTAAGTTTCTCTAATCCATCATCATCCATCATTTTCCCATGTTTTAAATAATACTCACAGCCCCAGTCAAAATGATCATATTTAAACACTACATTTCCACATAAATTAGCTACTTTGTTTAAAACTTTAAGTCCTTCTTCCATAACTTCATTACCAATTCCATCACCTGGAATAACTGCGATATTATATTCTTTCATTACTAACTCCACCTTTTCTTAATGTTTTCTAGCTTTCCTTATTCCTACTTGCATATCTTCATAAGCCTTTTGAATACTCTCTTAATAAATTATTAATTATCCCAAAGCCATGTTGTTAGGTATCTCTATATTTACCTTAATGTGTTTTTATATTTTTTTGTAAGATTATTTGGTTTTAATACAAAGCTATCTATCACATAAAATGCCTCCTTAATCAACATTACATCTAACCTTTTATAATAGCTCTTCTACATATTTTTTCTATTAATTATAACACAAGCTGATCCTAAAAATAGTATCCCACAGCTTATCATAATAATAGATTGGCAAGCAGTATAGTTTCCTATATAAAATCCAGTATTGGCTATATAAAATGGTGAATTTAGTATAACACATTTTAACATTTCATTTCTACTAGATACTAAAGCTTGATTTAAAAGTGCTAGAATCAAATCAAAGTACATTACATAACCAATAATTCCTGTAAGAATAGCGTTAGGCGTAATAGCTGAAATTAATAATATAAAAGAACCTAGAGTAAAAGCATAAAGAAAAAAAACATTTAATTCATTAAAAAATATGTTTGAATTAAAAGTATTGCATATAATTGACACGATTTCATAAAATATAAAACATATTATAGATGTAACTATAAAACTAATTATTTTAGAAACCATTATTTCATTTCTACTAAATATACCTGCAAATATGATTTTATCTGTTTTATTTTCAAACTCCTGTGTTAATGAAACGCTGTAAATAACTAAGAGAATAAATGAAATTAGTTGTAACAACATTAACGGTATTGTTGTCATTCCACCTTTTCCGAAACTTAAAAATAAAATACAAGTCAAAGCGAATAAAGAAATTATTAAATTCTTTAAAAATCTTTTTTTCTTTATATCTAAGGTTATAACCTTTAAAATCCTTTTCAAAACAAATCAACCCCTATTCTATTCTATTTAATTTCTCTTTTATTAATAATAAAAACAGATAAAATAAAAAACAACATTGCCCATGTTATATTTATTAATACTGATTTAATATTAAACTGACCCTGCATTAGAAGTACTGTATTATAAAAGGGAGTCTTCATGTAAGTAGAAAAGTTCTTTGCAATTTCTGGATGCCTACCAACAAGAATTGGTATAGCCGCAGTATAAAAATTCACCATGCTAAGTATTCCTATAATAAATATAACTGATTTTTTTTCACTAAACATTACAGAAACAATAAGCACCATAAGACTTCCCATGCAAAATGTTATAACAATATAAGTAATAAATAGGTGCAAATGATTAAGCGCCAAAAATCCAGTGATTCCTATTTTTTTGTACAAGATGCAAGATACTAATACATTATTTATCTCAACTATTACAGAAAAAATAATTCCCCATATAATTAAACCTATCCCTTTTGAAATCATTATTTCCATTCTGCTAAAAACACCTGTAAAAATAGTTTTACTGGTGTTGAACCTTATATCATTTCTTATAATACAAACAGCTGCATATAATATTATTACATATAAAAAACGTCCAAATTCAAAATCGTACCCTTCTAGTCTATATTGCGCTGGATGAACAACAAAAACCCATAACAAAGAATAAGAAAAAGCTGCAATTATTCCTAATAAAAACTCCCTGGAATATACTGAATTTTTAACATTAAGCCAAGATATCTTTAGTAACTTATGCATTTTTCTCATCTCCCATAGTTTTTAAGTATTTTTGTTCTAAGCTTTCTTTTACCTCGTACACACTTCTAATTGGTATATTCTCTTTACTTATACTTAAAACTAAATTTTCTAATTCCTTAGGGTTTATTACAACATGCAGTTTATCCTCACCTAATATTTTATAATCCAACTTTTTGTTATTAAAAAAATTCTTTAGCTCTACTAACTTACTTGTTACAAAAGCAATGAGTACAGTATCTTTTTCATTTTTCTTTAAGCTTTCTATTTTAATTATTTTTCCTTCTTGTATAAATGCTACTTTGTCACACATTAGTTCTATTTCAGAAAGAATATGACTTGATATAAGTACAGCAGTGTTCTTTTCCTCTGCGATATACTTTATAAACTTCCTAAGCTCTGGCACTATGGCAGGGTCCAATCCATTCGTAGGTTCATCTAATATTAATATAGGTGGATATGTTAATACTGCCTGTGCTACTCCTAATCTTTGTTTCATACCCAAGGAATATTTTTTTGATTTTTTATTTACATAACTTTCAATGCCTAATTTTTTAACTATTTCACTAATTTCATTTTTATCTTTTAAACCCGATATTTCAGCGAAAAACAATAAATTTTCATAACCTGTTAAATCCGGATAAAAACCAGGTGTTTCTATTACACAACCTATTTGCTTTGTATCATGTTTTTTCTTACTTTTTATATTTTCAGTGTTTATATAAACATCTCCATCATATTTTTTAATAAGTCTTGTAATTATTTTCATAAGGGTAGTCTTTCCTGCACCATTAGGGCCTACAAGCCCCATAATTTCACCTTGCTTTAGTGATAAACTAACCTTATCAAGTACAGTTTGTTTTCCATAAACTTTGGTTACTTCATTAATCTTTAAAACTTCATTCATAAATAATCTCCCCCTAAATCTAAAATTAAGATTTAATTTAATCTGTTAATATTATTCTATAACCCAAAATATAAAAAAACTTAAAGAATTCCTTAAGAAAACCTTAAGTTTATCCTTTAAGCTTATTTATTACTTCTTAATAATATACTTTTTAATAATAGAAATTACTATCTATCCTTTGAGTTTATAACCCATTCCCCATAGAGTTTCTATATATTCTTCTTTTGGATTAGCCTTTTGTAATTTGTTTCTTAAATTACTCATATGAACATTGACCGTATTATCATCACCAAAATATTCTTCGCCCCACACACTCTCAAATAAATTTGCCTTTGAAAATACTTTTTTAGGATGACTCAAAAATAATTCAAGTATATGAAATTCTCTTGCTGTGAAATTTATTTCTTTATTATTTACATAAACCTCTTTAGTTTCTCTATTTAAAAATATATTTTTATAAATTAAATTTTGATTTTCATCATTGTTGTTATAAAACTTCATGTATCTTCTAATATTTGAATAAACTCTAGCTGATACTTCTTCTATATCAAAAGGCTTAGTAATATAGTCATCAGCTCCTAGATTAAGTAGTTCCACCTTATGTTTTTTATCTATTTTAGCTGAGATTACAATCACAGGCATTTCTTTAGTTTTTCTTATACTCACAATTAATTCGTTCCCAGTGATTCCAGGTAACATTAAATCCATCAGTACTAATTGAAAATCGCTAGATTCAATACATAACATAGCTTCTGTACCTGAATAAGCTTGTACTACATTATATCCATTCTTCTCCATTAACCTAGCAAGCAAAGTATTTATGGTATTGTCATCTTCTACTATTAATATATTAATATTTTTATTCATATTTTCTCCTCATATCACATCATATATATGTAATATTATATCATATAAAGATAAACATGGGTGGAAGCCACATGGCAAGTGGCACTTAAATTAAATCATCTCCTGGGTAGCTGCAATTATAACGACTTCAAAAGTAAAGACTCCCACTTATAGAAGTAGGAGTCTTTGCTTTATATTTATTGTATCGTGCAAGTACCAAATCCGGCACCATTTCCTTGCCCTGACCCATTACCCATTCCTTGTCCTCTTCCTCTTCCCTGCCCGTTTCCTTGTCCAAAGCCTGCTCCACTCATCTTACCTATTCCAGCACTTCCTGTTCCATCACAAGTTACTTGATTTTCCGCAATAGAATTATAAATTTCATCCGCTGCTGCCTGAGTTAAGTCACCATCTGTTACTCTTTGATCAAGTACTACTTTTTTCTGCTTAAGTGACTCTGTTTTAAATTCATCTAATTTTCCTGCCTCACTAGCTATTGTTCCATAGGTTTTTGCTGAAGCTCTCTGCGTTGTAACTTCTTCTACTGTCTTCCCTGTTAATCCCGATGTTATATCTGCTGGTGTCTTTGTAGCTACAACTCCAAAAACAACGCTAGTACTTAGTACGCTTACTACTGCAATTGATAAAACAATCTTCTTAATATTTTTCATAAAACACACACTCCTTAAATTTTTTTAGATTTACTTTATATCTTTATTATAAGGACCATTTGTGATAGAAGTATGATAGAATACAAAAATAATTGTGAAATCTTATTACTTTTTAATCTCAAACCAGAACGTAGTGCCAATTCCTTTCTCACTCTCTACTCCGTATTTAAAGTCATGTGATTCAAGAATAGTCTTTACAATCGTAAGTCCCAGACCCGTGCCTGTGGATTTTATATCCTCCACCTTATCTGCTTTATAAAATCTGTCCCATATATGCTTTAAATCTTCTTCTGATATACCTATTCCATTATCCGAAACTTCAATCTTTAGTTTTTTCTCGTTTCCTATTGTTTTTATATTTATATGCCCTGATCTTTTAGTGTGGTTAAAAGCGTTATTTATAAGGTTGTACATAACCTGTTCTATCCTTATTTCATCCCCTTCTACTATAGCATCCCCATGATTTTCTAGAACTATATCCACTCCAGTTTTCTCACTTAAAATCTCAAATTTCTTGATGATTCTTTCCAAAAACTCATTAACATTAAACTGGGTTTTATTCAAATTAACATATCCAGCCTGTATTTGAGATAAATTAAGAATGTTCTCAACTATATTACCTAACCTCTCAGATTCCTCTATAATAATATCAAGCTGTTTTTCACGCTTCTTAGGAGCATTTCCTGTTACATCTCTAATTGTCTCTGCATATCCGCGTATAAGACTTAATGGCGTACGTAATTCGTGAGATACATTAGCAACCAGATCCTTTCTAAGTTGTTCAATTTTCGATAGTTCTTCCCCCATATAATTAATAGTCATTGCAAGTCTGCCAATCTCATCCCTACTATTTGATTTGATTTTTGCAGAAAAATTACCAGCAGCCATTTCTTCGGATACTTTTGTAATTTCAAGTATAGGTCTTGTAAAACTTCTAGATAAGAAATACGCAAATATCAAAGCTATAAAAAACAGAATTAAAGTGATATAACCTAGCTGCACTTTAAGTATTGAAGCCGTATCCTCAACAGGTGCTAAAGGCAAGCTTATAAGAAGGCCCCCCCTAAATTCACTTTGCACTTTAAGAGGTAATCCAATAAGTATATATGTATTATGGAATTTAGGATGTTCTAAAGATAACATTACTTCTTTTCCCTTAATAATGTCATTGATAGCTTCAATTCTTGAATTATTCATCATCATAGGCATCTGAGAATTGCTACCACTTGAACCTGTTATATAGAGTGTTTTTCCATTTGAATTCAAAAATTCAACGTTACAACCTGTTTCACTCGCAAATGTTTCAAAAATACTTTCTAAATTTTTCCCTTCTTTCATATCTATCTGCTTAAGAATAGAGTAGCCTTTATTTTTCACCTCTGAAATTTTTATTCCTGTATAAAACTTTTCTAGAAATACGATTTGGAAAAGCCATAGAATAACAAGCATTACAACAACCAGTGCCATCATGCCTGACCATAGTTTAAGTGCTATACTTTTCATTTTTTTCACCCGCCTCAAACTTATATCCGGTTCCCCAAACTGTAACAATAAATTTTCTATACTCTTTTATACTCTCCCTAAGCATTTTTATATGTGTATCTACAGTTCTGTCATCACCAATAAATTCATAGCCCCAAACATCATTAAGTAGTTGTTCTCTTGAAAATACTATATTGGGATTCTTAACAAAGAAAACAAGTAAACTATATTCTTTTGGAGTAAGTGTAACTATATTACCATTTACATAAGTATTTCTTGAATCGAATTCTATGACAAGCCCATCAAAGGTAACTTTATTTTCTTTTTTAGAGTCAAGATCGGTGCAAGAACTTCTTCGTATTATTGCATTCATACGTGCAAGAAGTTCCCTGGGGCTGAATGGTTTCATTATATAATCGTCCACACCTTGCTCAAAACCAAAAAGCTTATCATACTCTTCTCCCCTTGCAGTAAGCATTATTATGGGAACCTGGGATGTCTTGCGCACTTCTCTGCATACGGTGAATCCGTCTATTTTAGGCATCATAACATCTAATATAATCAGTGAATATTTATTCTCTCTAAATAAATCTAAAGCTTCTAATCCATCGGATGCCTCATCTATATCATACCCCTCTAGGCTTGTATATTCTTTTATCATATCCCTTATACGTTCTTCATCATCAACTAGAAGTATTCTTTGATTATCCATATAAATCCACCTCTTTCTTATTAAGCTTATTATACTATAACTTTCTTAAACATAAAGGTCTACATTATAATTTTATAAAAAACAATCTCTTTACCTTAAATTTACTTGAGGTAAAGAGATTGTTTTTTTCTGTATAATTTTTAATGTTCGCTTATAAAATTATTAATCTGCCCATGCCATTCATCTGGTTCAAACGTTCCCGGAATTGTGTCCTCTCCAAATAAAAGGTCTACTAAGTATCTTGGTTTCGTGCCCCCTATATACATTGATTTAGAGCAAGAAACACAATAAACAACCACATCTCGTACAGGCATCTCTCCGGCACGTTTTTTCATTTGTAGCTTAACTTGATCCACAGGAAGAATCCCATAAAAACTATCTCCACAGCAAGTACCCTTTGTTCTAGTTTTTTCTGGCTCTACCACTTTGATATTCATTCTTTTAAGTAACACTCTTACTGCATTATGTACTCTCTCTTGATCTCTGGTAGGACATGCATCGAGTATAGCCATTTCGCATCCTTTATAATCTGGGAATGGGAATGTTTTGCTCTCAGCTAATACCTCCCAAAGTGAGATTGTTGTTATTGATTCATAAAGTTCTCTATACCGTTTATCACAACCAGCACAGGTGTTTATTATTTGTGTTCCCTTGTCCAAATTTGGCTCATGCCTGCAGCAAATTAGATGTTCATCTATATTACCTAAATCACTATTTAAAAATTCCAGTACTTTTTTCCCAAGCTCTGGTTTGTAAATTATTAATGCACACCCTGGTGCAAATACTTTTTTCATAACACTCGCCTACCAATCTTTTAAATTTTTTAATACTTCACTACAATTTAGAAGCTATATCCCCTTTTATATTTTCTTCGGTCTTAATTTTGAGAATATACATTCCTGCGGCTCCAAACAATGATAAAAAGAAAACCAATGGCCATACGGCTTTTACTCCCAAAATGTCCATATATTTACCCATGAGTGACGTACCAAGCGCTGCCCCTATTGCAAAACTTAATGATGTAACTGCATTAAATCTTGCTCTAAAATTTTGCGGAGCATTATTTGCTATATATACACCAAAATTCGTCACAGCCATAATTTCACCTATTGTCCATATAAGAGTTGATAAAATGTAGAATGGCATTGAATGAATAAATGTAATCATTCCAAAACCGATTGCATACAGAATTCCTGACATTGCTATTGCACTGAGCGGATGCCATTTCCTTATTTTATTAGTTACAAAAATAGTCATAACAAGAACTGTTATTGCATTAAAACTTATAAGAATGCCGTAATTCCTTGCGCCTCTGCTTCCAAAAATACTATCCAACATTATAGGTAATGAAAATACATTTTGTGTATAGGTAAAGCTTAGAAAAATATTAATGATTAAAAAAATAAGAATCTTAGGACGTTTTACCAAAACTGTAAAAACACTTCCCACTTCACTTTTTTCAGCATTTATGATACATTCGTTACTATTATAATCCGGTAAGCTCTCATTTATATTTAATACTACTAAAATTACAGCTATGAGTGAAGTAATTGCATCACCTATAAATATAAGTGGTATATAATGGTTAAATAAAAAACCAGCTACAAGCGGTCCTAGCGCCGCTCCTAAGTTTATTCCTAAATATGACATTGAAAACCCAATTTGTCTTTTTTCAGCTGGCAATACATCCGTTATAATTGCTGAAAGAATTGGTCTAACTCCTCCATTGAAGAATGAGGATATACAAATAAGTGCGATAATGATTTGTGGATTGCGAGTGAACACGCATAAAAACACAAAAAAACCTGCGGCCAATTGAAAAATAACATAAGATTTTTTTCGTCCAATGTGGTCTGCAATATGCCCTCCAGCAAAAGATCCTGGAATTGATGTTAATGCAGTAAGCATTACTGCAAATCCTGCACTCTCATAGGTAAGCCCCATTTTCTTAACTAAAAACAAGGTTAAAAAAGGTATTACAAAGTCACCAAACCTATTGGTAACTTGAGCTAAAAATATAATATAAATACTTTTAGGCAATCCTTTATAAGTATCAAAACACCTCAACACAATCATCCCCCAATTTGTAAACAATTGTCTATAATTTAACCCTATATGCTAGCATTCTAATCTCTTTTGTCATAAAAATCTTTAATTTTAAGTAATATTTGAAAATCAAACTCTCCATAAATTGTTATTTACTAATTGATTAATTATAGCATTTAAATAGCCCTTTTAAAATAAATAAAATTTTATTTTGCATATTGACTTCTCTAATGTTCTAGTGTACTATTTACATATAGCACTAGAATATCGATGTGCTTTGTGAAAGGGAGATGAAATGATGGCTACAGCATTCAATGACAGAGCACCTATATATTTACAAATTATTGATTTTATAAAAATGGATATCGTTACAGGAAAGTTAAAAGCAAAGGATAAATTACCCTCAGTACGAGAAATGGCAACTAATATGAAGGTAAACCCAAATACACTTCAAAGATCCTATCAAGAGCTTGAAAGACTCGGAATTGTTTATACACAAAGAGGCACTGGAACATTTGTTGGGGAGGTAGAAAATATGGTGGATGATCTAAAAAAGGAAATGGCAAAAGAAGTTATAGATTCCTTTATACTCAGAATGAAAAGCTTAGGCTTTACAACTAATGAAATAATTAAATCTGTTTCCGAGGAAACTATGGAGGTAAACCAAAATGAGTAATATTTTAGAATCAAAGAAAATATGTAAGTCATATTTAAATAAAAAAGCGCTACGCGGGGTAGACCTAGATATAATGCCTGGAAAAATTGTAGGACTTCTTGGTCCTAATGGTAGCGGCAAAACTACCTTCTTAAAAATCGCAGCTGGTATACTACACGCATCCAGTGGAGAAATACTAATAGATGGTGAAAAACCTGGTGTTTATACAAAGTCTATAGTTTCCTATCTGCCTGATAATGAATATCTTCTAAAGTGGATGAAAGTAAAAGATGCAGTGAAGTATTTCAAAGACTTTTATTCTGATTTTGATGAAAAAAAAGCATATGAATTACTTAAGTTTATGAGCCTTGATGAAACCAGCACCGTGAAAAGCCTGTCAAAGGGAATGAAGGAAAAGCTAAAGCTTACCTTAGTACTTTCAAGAGCCGCAAAGCTTTATATACTTGATGAACCACTTGGTGGCGTAGACCCGACTGCTAGAGAAAAAATATTAGATGCTATAATCAATAACTTTAGCGAAAATAGTTCCATGATAATTACTACACATCTTGTAAATGATATAGAACGAATTTTCGATGATGTAGCCTTTATTTCTGATGGAGAAATAGTACTACAAGGTAATGCAGAAGAATTACGAATTAGTAAAAAAAAGTCAATTGATGAATTGTACAGGGAGGTATTTAAATAATGTTTAATCTTGTAAAATATGAATTAAGAGCAACTTTTTTAACCATTCTTGGTATTTGTACAACCGTTATAATTGCTAACCTACTTCTTATGACAAAGAAAGGTTCCTGGGAACCTACTGGAATAGTAGGCTTATCCATGTGCTTAGCTATTGGAGCTATAATAGTAATATTTATATCTTCAATGAAAATTATGAGTAAATATTTGCATGAAGACTCAGGGTATCTATTATTTACGCTTCCGCAATCCGGTATGTCCATAATAACTTCAAGGCTCATAACATCTTTAATTCAAATATCCATTGTTAGCTTAGTTTCTTTTTTAATGTTTTATTTAAATATACCAGATGAAATTCTTAGCTATTTTAAAGATCTTAAGCTTGCTGTAATAGTATATAATATATTTAGTTCTACCTGGGCTACAATGTATTTTTTAATGCTAATATACTTTTGTATGGTTATTGGGAAAGTAGCCTTAAAGGGTAAAAAATTAGGCAAAATAGGTTCTTTCATAATTTTTATAATTCTATCATTAGGAATAAGTTGGCTATCACTTAAACTTACAACCCTATTTCCTCAAACAATAAACTTAGGCGGTTCTTCAATAGCTAATAATTTTGGAGCATCTAATTCTGGTTTCTCGCTTTCAGTTGATGCCCCTATTATTAATATTGCTAGTGCCATATTTGATATAATTATTTTTATTGGATTTTTCGTAACCACTTCCTATCTAATAGATAAGAAATTGGATTTATCATAATCTTAGATAATTTGTAAAATATCATTGATTATATTTTTTTAAAATTGATAAAAACACTCCTGGTTTCTCAGGAGTGTTTTTATTTGCTATAAACTATCACAGTCTTAAGAGGAAGATTTAATTTCACCTTACTCCAGCCTATGTTATAATAAACTCATATCAATAAATTTAATAAAAGTTAATTAGCTGTCAACTACCCATGACCGATGTCACGGGCTTGTAGAACGAATTATAAGCTTTAAAAAGCTAAAAAATAATGTTAATATTTTAAGAAAAAAATACATTTTTAATGATAGGTCTTATATATCCTTAACTTCTCTTTTAGAATTTAAGAATTTGATATCTATACCTTAACCATTGTAAAAATAGGAGAAGTGATAATTTGAAGGTTTTTGATAATGATATACAAGTTATAAAATACGAGGTAATCAGAGAAGTTGTTAAACTTGCTATTAAAGGAACTCTAAAAAAAGAAGGTAAAAATCTTTTCAAGGTTCTCGTTCCAGGACCTAAAGCAAGAACACGTTGCTGCATTCATAAGGAAAGGGCTATTATTGGCGAGCGAATAAAACTTGTAATGGGTGGTAATAAAAAGAATAAAAATGTTATTGAAATAATAGGTATTGCTTGTGATGAATGTCCTATTCAACGATTTACAGTTACCGAAGCATGTAGAGGTTGTATAACACACAAATGTATTCAGGCATGCCCTGTAGGTGCTATC
>JBLHPD010000061.1:0-22115 GCA_047624165.1 Clostridium sp.
TACGACCATAGTTTTATATTATCACAGGCATTCCCTATAGGGAATGCCTGAGTAGTAACCATTTCTTCATAGAATCACTCCTAAAATAATCCTTATTTCTTTCGTTATTTTATACAATTACGGATTAACTCACAAGTAAATAATACCATTATGTATGTTATATTACTATTATTTAGCGTGGATTTTAGAAACTGGTAGGAGATAAAATATGGACATTACTATTATAATCAACAAGTCTTATGGTGATTTCTGTTTAAATGGATTAAACTTTAAGCTTGAAAAAGGATAGGTTATGGGATTTATAGGACCAAATGGATCAGGAAAAAGTACCACAATAAAATCAATTATGAATTTAATAAAAAAAGATAGTGGAATCATCCGTATTTTGGTATGGACAGCGTTAAAGACGAAAGGAAAATCAAAGAAAAAATAGGATTTGTTTATGATGAAAATATTTTTTATGGCATGCTTACCATAAATGAAATGAAAAATATTATTGCCGGTTTTTATAAAAAGTGGGATGAAAACAAATTTAAGGAGTATATTAAACATTTTGAATTGAATCCAAATAAGGTGATAGATAATCTTTCAAAGGGAATGAAAATAAAATTCGCATTAGCACTCTCCCATGGAGCTGAGCTTATTATTATGGATGAGCCTAAAGAAACAATAATACAAATAAGCCTGAAAACTCATATATAAATATAGTTTTCAGGCTTTCTGTTTTATAAAAATTGTAGAAATAAGCTACTAATAATAGCTAGATTATGAACTACGTTTTTCTTCTAAAATGATTTTATTATATTTTTGTAATTTAGCTATGATGCGCTCTTTAATAGTATCTATGATGGAATTACTGGCATTTTTATGAAAATCAAAATCGTACAGAATATCGACGCAATCTTCTAAAGTTTTAACTGCATAAATGTGAAACAAGTTATTGTCAATGGCATCTAATATTTTTATGTTTAATATTAAATCACTAACATTACTATAGGGAATAATTACTCCGTGAGTTCCATCTAAACCATATAAATTACATATGTCAAAGAAGCCTTCAATCTTTTCATTTACACCACCAATAGGTTGAATTTCACCTTTTTGATTTATAGAACCTGTAATTGCTAGACTTTGTTTTATTGAAAAACCTCCAAGACTGGACAATAATGCAATAAGTTCAGCACCAGAAGCACTATCTCCTTCAATTCCAGAATATAATTGTTCAAATACAATACTGGCATTAAATGAAAGTGGAATAGTTTGTCCTAATAATTCTCCCACAAAACCAGATAGAATAAGAATTCCTTTACTATGAATACTACCACTCATATTTGCTTCTCTTTCGATATTAATAATACCTTTTTCCCCAGCATAGGTCGCTACGGTAATTTTGTGTTGTTGTCCAACGGCACAATCTCCTGTATCTATTACAGATAAGCCATTAATTTGGCCTACTCTAATGCCTTTTAAATCCACTATATACAACTTGTTTTTATACATTTCCAATATTTTTTTCTTATAAAGATTGTGCATATTTTGAAATTCTTCAATGGAATCTAAAATATGAGATTCATCTATCAAATTAGCTCCTTGCTTTCGCGCGAGCACTGAAGCTAAGTCAATAATTTCAAGAATTTTGTTCATAGAAGCAGTTAAATAGGCTCTATTTTCAGCTAGTCTAGCTGCATAGCGTAAAATTTCAATAATTCCATTTCTTGTAATGTGTAGAAGAGAATTTTCAGTAATATAGTGAGTTAGGAAACCTAATATTTTTTGTAAGTTTTCTTTTTCATTTTCTATTTGATGGTCAAACTCAGCTTTGATTTTAAATAATTCGTTAAAATCATCATCGTTGCCGTTTAAAATAGAATAAGACATATTTGTTCCAATAAGTATAATTTTAACCTGTAATGGAATATCCTCAGGACTTAAGTTAATGATAGGATATAATTCTAAACTAGATTTGGCATTTTCTAGTACAATGGAATCAGATTTTAAACATCTCTTTAATACTTTCCAAGAAATAGGATTAGAAAAAAACTGCTCAGCATCCATAATCAGAAAACCTCCATTTGCAAGATGTAAGCTCCCTGAGCGAATCATAGTAAAATCGGTGACGATACTACCCATATCATTTTTATACTCTATCTTACCAAATATATTATTATACTCAGGAGAAGCTTCAAAAATAACAGGAGCACCATCTCCTTTTCTATTGGTTACAAGTACATTTACTTCATATCTTTTAAAGAAATTTTTATCTAGAACTTTATTGTTCTGTGTATCTTCATCCATATACTCTAAAAACATATATATGTTTTCCATAATGTCTTGATGAAGTAGATCTAAAAAGTGTTTTACTTTATCATTAGAACCATATTTATTCTTAATCATGTTGATTTTATTATCTATGAGACTTGCTGTAATAGCATCATCTAGAGCTTTTAATTCATTATCCATTTCTTTGTTTGAAGCTTGTAACTTATTTAGTACTTCATAGGAAATTAATTTAAGTTTATTTAAGCCCTCATTTATGATGCCTTTTTCTGATTCAGAAAATTTGTTATAGGTTTCTGAATCCATATCTTTACCATCTATTAATGGAATGAAAACAAAATTTCCCTCTGGAGTTGTTTCAACTCTAAAATGTAATGGTACAGCAGTATCATACAACCCATTAGAAAAATGAATGCTAAGCTTTTCATATTTTTCAATAATATTAGTCTTCCTTTGCTCATAACTTTTATCATTGAAAAGAGTAGGTGCTTCTTTGAAGATGGAAGCAATAAATTCATCAAACTCTTTCTTAAATTCAATTGCGGTTTCTGTTAAAAGGGAAATAGCTAAAGGTTTGTTTTGTTCTTCGAAATTATATACATAACACCAATCTCTAGGAGATGGAAGGCTTTTAGCATATTCTTCTACTTTTTTTATGATATAGCTTGTCTTGCCGGTACCACTTTCACCAGAAATGAAAATATTATATCCTTTCTTATCCATTTCTAGTCCTAAATTTATGGATCTAGTAGCTTGTTTTTGGCCAATAATATTTTCATAAGGCAAAATTTCCATGGTAGTTGAGAACATAGGCAGGGTATCAAAAGATAATTGTATATCTTTTCTTTTTAATTGTATATAATTTGTCATTATTGCACCTCCCAATTTTATGCGAATAAAGTAACTAAACAGTAAAATTCAGAATATTTAAATTAATTATATCATAATTTGTCGATAGAGTATATTGGTAGTTATATATATTATGTACTGTAATAATCGGTTGCAAAGTTTCATTTATTAACCCTAAAATAAAAGAGGACCCTGCTTTTATGCAAAGTCCTGTTCCATTTTTTTTTGTATTTTTCTTACCAATTCTAATTTGCCGGAAGAACCAGCTTCTGTCCATTCTTAATCATGTTAGGATTTTTGATTGTATTTTTGTTAATCTTATAAATCTCAATATAACGTGTGCCGTCTCCAAGCTGTATTTTAGCTATATTCCATAAGGTATCACCCTTTACAACTATATAAGTTACCAATGTAGTATCTCCATTATTGTTGTTATTGGTATTGCCTGTATTGTCAGTTTTATCCTCTTCTGAAGTTGAGATATTAGTAGAAAGATTTGTCTTTAATGTCTCAATTTGTTTAGCTGTCATACCACCTGAAATAAGATAGTTCTTTGCAGCTGATGAAAGGTCTGCCTTATCCAAATCACCGGTTACTGCAATAACCTTAATCATTGCAAGTACATCCTCAGAAATCAGTTTATACTGGTCGGTACCTTTTTGAACTCCATAATAATTAATATAGCTTTGCATATAGTCTTCAACAATTTCTTCCTTCGATGCGCCCATTAGCGATCCAATAATTGCTGCGAAGAAGCCTGCACGGTCCTTACCTTCTGTACAATGGAAGAGATACGGCCCTTTATTCTCTGACATAAATACGAGGCCTTTAACGATACTTGCTTTAAATTCGTCACTTGCATAGGCAAGTCCCATATTCAGCGGTAACACCTTATTATTCTTATAAAGATCTGCGTAGTATGGGGATGCAAAATCCTTCGCTACAAGATAATCATTAATATTTTCAGTTGAATCAGCAAGATTAACAACCGTATTTACCTTAGCTTCCTTTATTAGTTTGTCTGCATAAGAAGCACGTCCAAGTTCGCAATTTATTGGGCTTGAACTACGGTAAAGTACGCCTTTTTCAATATCACCCATTGTAATATTGCGAAAGTTAGTGAATACCTCATCCGAGGAATAATCTGTACGGTTATCTGTACGCACTAATTTACGAATTTCATACTGAGTAAGATATTCCTTAGGACCGGTAAGCATAATTGTTACTTTATCACCAACCTTAACTCCCGCAATCTCATTAAGTTTTCCATAGTTAACACATACTGCTATATTTGTTTGTCCAGGATATGCACGAACTAGTGGGTCACCACTGTTTACATAGTAACCATCTAGAAATGGTGCTGTAAGTACAAAACCATTATCAAATATAACCGTTACCATATCACCTGTTTTAAATCCTAGTTTATAGAAATCATCAATTAGAACATCCGTTGATGCATGTCCGTATTTTTCTATTTCTGTAACCGCACCAGATACACTTGGAGTTTTATAAATAGAATCAGCTGAAAGATTTGTCTTAAGAGTTGTAATCTCATCTGAAGTCATACCACATTTTTTAAGATAGTTCGTGGCAGCTACTGCAAGGTCAACTCCTGAAATGTCGGTTCCCTTTTTATATCCGCAAACAACTGTAGTTAATGAAGCTATAATATTGCTATTTGCAATTGCTGTATACTGTTCGCTGCCTTCTTTAACTTTGTAATAGTTCACGTAGGTAGTCATATAATCAGCAACTACTTCATCAAGCTTTGCGCCCATAAGGGATTCTAATACAGCACTTGCAAAGCCTGCACGATCTTTACCCTCTGTGCAGTGGATTAGATAAGGTCCCTCATTTTTGCTAAAAAAACGGAGTCCCTCAGATAATTTTTTCCCAAAGTCTTCTCCTGCAATATCAACGTCCATATTCAGAGCTTTTACTTTACCTGAATCATAAAGTGACTTATAATAATCAGAATGAAAATCCTCTGATGCAATATAGCTCTTAATTTCTTCATCTGAATCAGCTAAATTAAGTACTGTCCCTATTCCCATAGCCTTAGCTAGTGTATCAGAATAAGCTGCGCGGCCTAACTCATTATTTACAGGACTGCTACTTCTGTATAAAACAGCGGATTTAATTCCGTTAGTTGCAATACTTCGGAAATTGGCAAATATAGAATTCGTTACATAATCAGAACGTACATCGGTACGTTTCAACTGACGAAGCTGATACTCTGAGCTATAACCTTCCTTTTCTGATAACGAGAATGATACTTTATCACCCACTTTTGAATTATATTTAGTGGAGAAGTTACCCATATTAATTGCAACAACTAGTAAATTATTTTCCCTGTCATCACGCACTACAAGGCTTCCTGTATCTACATCACTGTAAGATGTACATAAAGGTATTTTAAGTATTTTATCACCCAACGTAACTTTAAGGATATCACCTAATTCGTAACCCGCATCATGTAGGGCCTTTGGTTTAATATCCATAGTAAGGTTACCGTATTTTTGTACCTCGGCAACTGTTCCTAATACATCAGCATAGCTGTCTGCTGCCTTGACAGTAATCGGTAGTGAAATGGATAGCGAAAATGCCATCATAACAGCAACCAATAGTAGTGAAATAACTCTTTTTGCTTGTTTCATATTTCTCCCCCTTAAAAATTTATATATATCCTTCAATGTTATATATTCTACAAATATTGGGTATTTCCCTTTAAAAACCTAATCTATAATATTTTTACGAAACAAAAATGCACCACTCAGCTTTTGCTTTATGGCGCATTTTTTTATAAGATTTCTCTTTTCATTTTAAAAATAATCCTTTGTATACTTTGGGTAGTTTGGTATCTGTTCTAAACCGGCAAAACGGATATAATATAACCACCGGCAATTAAGCTTATAAGATTTGCGATAAAAACATAAATCAAGATACGGCTCTTTTTATGCTCCTGAATGAAAATAGGAAACGCAGTCATTTCAGTTGCAAACACAAAAACCTCGCCTATAATTAAAGTGAAAATCAAATAGCTTGGCATCAGCGAACTACTACTTAAAATAATATTCAATACACCCTGTGTAACAAGGTTGATAGCAAGAAATATAACCCAACTTCTTTTTTGTCTAAATTTAAAGAGCCAAAAGATAATGCCTTCAAGCAAAAGCGTAAGCAGTACCCGTATTGACACCAATAGCACCGAGCGAAATGGATATTTCCCAGGCGTAAACTCCCTATTGGACAGGTCCAATGTAAACACTTTATTATAACCCTGCAAGGGTACATCAATCTTATATTCAAAGCTCTCCCCATTTGTGGTGACCTTGAACGTGTACACGCCACTTGCCTGCATATCTCTAGAATAAAAAGCATAATATCCTTCCCACGCAACCCGCCGAACTCTCGCTTCTGGTTGATTTTTATTGGACACCAATACAATTGAAAGATCATCTGGCGGATTGTTAATTAGTATAACCAATGATGGCGGTTCCGCAGAATTTGCAGAGGCTTTTATGGGCATGATTGATATCATAAATATACATAATGCCATGACCAATAGGAATCCTTTACCATTCTTTTTCATATTAGAACCTCCTATTAAACTTACTTTAGTCTTTCTATCTTTCCTGTTAATGCTGTGTATTTAAATACTGCTATTGGAGTATTTTTTTCTTCCCAAATATTCTTACCTATTACATATACTGCTCCAATTAGTATACCTGCTGCACCTATTATTTTAAGTGATTTATTAGCCATATTCTGTAGCTACCTCCCTTTCACCTTAATTTCTTACACTTAGAAACAACTCTTATGAATATTGTAACATTATTTTACATGATGCTATATACTTTTATAAAAATTTCCATATACAAAGTTTCTCTAATTAACATAATTATTTTTAACTATATTACCTGATAAGCATTTAAATAAAATAAAGATAACACCTCCAGCATATTACTTTACCGAAGATGTTATCATAACTAAGATACTTCTCTAATTATTTTCTTACAATGTCCCTGGTCTCATTAAACTAATGACCCATTTCTTTTTCTAATCCACCCGGCTTATTATACATTGCAACCCTGTCTAAAATGCTCATACTATCAGTATTAGCCCCTACTATATGCACTTTTATTCCCATTTTATGATATTTCAAAACCACTTTATCTATAGCATTAACCGCTGAATGGTCCCAAATATGCGAATTTGAAAAATCGATGTGAACAGTATTTTTATTTTTATCATATCTAAATTCATTCACAAAATATTTTGCTGAAGCAAAAAATAATTGCCCATGAACCTTGTACACACTCTCACCATTTTCCCTATCTATTGTATATTCTATTTTTATTTTCGCAATCTTCGAAACAAAGAACATACAACTTAAAACCACACCAACAAAAACTCCAATAGCAAGGTTATGTGTAAATATAACAGTTCCTACTGTAACTATCATTACTGCACTATCTAGTTTAGGAACTTTATTCAAAGTCTTTAATGAGTTCCAGTCAAATGTACTTATTGAAACCATAATCATGACTGCGACTAATGCCGCCAGTGGTATTTTAACTACAAAGCTATTTAGAACCATTACTAGAAACATTAAAACTACTCCTGCTGTTAAGGATGATAACCTAGTTCTTCCACCAGACTTAACATTAATAACTGATTGCCCAATCATCGCACATGCAGCCATTCCTCCGAAAAATCCAACAACTATATTACCTATACCCTGTGCCATACATTCCCTAGTCTTATTGCTGCTTGTATCGGTCATTCCATCAACAATTTCTGCTGTTAATAATGATTCGATAAGTCCCACAAAAGCTAAAGATATAGCATATGGGAATATAATTTTTAATGTATTAAGTGATAAGCTTACATTAGGAATTAATAAACTAGGTAGACTTTTCGTTATTGTTCCCATGTCCCCTACAGTTCTAACAGCGCTACCCGTAAAAATAGCTATAGCACTTATCACCACAATAGCAACTAAGGGAGAAGGAACTGCCTTTGTTATATATGGAAATAAATATATTATTGCAAGTCCCCCTATAACCATCGCATACATTGTCCAATTTTCTCCGTTAAAAGATGGTAATTGAGCCATAAATATGAGTATTGCAAGGGCATTAACAAATCCAATCATTACAGAATGAGGAATAAATTTCATTAGCTTATTTACTCTAATAATTCCAAGAAAAATTTGTATTATTCCTGCAAGTATTGTTGCTGCTAGCATATATTCTATGCCATGTTCCTTAAATAACCCTGCTAATATAAGAGCCATCGCTCCCGTAGCCGCCGAAATCATTCCCATTCTGCCACCTAATATTGCGGTAACAATTGCCATACATACAGCCCCATATATTCCAATCATCGGGTCAACTCCAGCCACAATTGAAAATCCTATTGCTTCCGGAATAAGTGCCAATGCTACAACTATCCCTGCCATAATATCTTTGTTAATATTCGACAGCCATTCTTTTTTTAACTTTTTCCTGATAATTAACACCTCATTGTTTTATTTTTTTGATCTACACTCTATTATAAATATTATAAAAAAATACCTATCCTGAACACTAATATTCTAGTATTCTAGCATGTTTATTTTGAGACATCTAAAAGTGCCAAGCATAATTATATATTAACATTATCTTTAATGCAACAACGATTATAAAAATAAAATACCCTAGTCCCTCTGCCGATTAGGATAAGTTATATTTAGTTTTAAATTGTTTTTTTAAATAAATAGAATCATTTTCCTCCTATTTTATCCCTTTAACTTTTATAATATTTTGATACGTTGATAATAAAGGCATGCTCCAGCCATATGCTTTAATTTCGTATTTCCCACTAATTATAAGTCCCCAATACACATTTTCAGAATGAATTTTAAATTCTATTAAACTATTAGTATTTTTAAATATCTTTATATTACCATCCTCCATTTGTGTATAAATTAAATACGTATCAGTATTATCAAGTGTTATTATTCGTTTACTTGCAATGGTTACTATATAAGTATTTCTAAAAAAATGTGGAAAGACCATAATTACGCCAAACATTACTATAACGCAAATAATTACTTTTACAATCTTAAATTTTAGAATAAATTTCTTTTTAAATTGATAAGAAATATTTTTCATTATATAATCTCCTTAATTTAATAAAGCCACTTACTTTAATTGTTACTCTTTTTTCTGGACATTAGAATATAATATATAAATATTTTTAAAATTATTTTTTTTAGTTAAAAATAAAAAAACCCTAAATAAAATAAAACTCCGAACTGGAGTTTTATTTTTGCTTTCTATTTTGACTAGAATTTTTGCTTTTACTAGAGTTTAATCCACAGCAATCTAATTTTTTATCACCAAAAGATTCTTCATTAGCTTTTTCCATGCCTTTAATAAAATTTTCATACCACTTTTTTAATTTTTTCATTTAGCCCTCCATTTAATTTACTTTACATAATTATTATCTATAGATTTATTTTAACATTATTATATGAAGATACTATGAAGACTGGAAATTCACGTTTGCTTGCAATAGTTTTTAAACTGAATCATTCATTAAATAATAAGGAGTACTACTTTGTAATTACAAAGTAGTACTCCTTATTAGGGATATTCAAGAAAATAACAAGTCAGTATACTAGCCTATTCTAGGCTAGCCTATTCTAGGCTCGTCTATTCTAGGCTCGTCTATTTTGCAGTTTTTTGAGTATTTGCATCACCCACATTATCCGGAGCTATGTTAAGTAATGTAAATAGCTCGGAAAATAGCTTATTTGCTGCTGGTACCGCTGTCTGAGCAGCATAATATTTTTCTGAGTTTGGTTCCTCTATGCTAACTATTAATGTTACTTCTGGATTGCTCGCAGGAGCCATACCCACAAATGAGGATGTATATTTACCGGGATCATACCCTCCTGTAGTAGTATTGACCTTATTTGCAGTTCCTGTCTTTCCAGCTATATGATACCCCTCCATATAGGTTGCAGTTGCAGTTCCTTCCTTAACTACCCTTTCCAAATACGTTCTTAATTGAGCTGTTTTTTCTTTACTCATTATAATTTTTTCACCAAGATTATTAAACTGTTTGTCTATAACTTTTTTATCATCTACCACATGAGATATTTCCTTCATAACATGGGGCCTTATCCATTTTCCTCCATTAGCTACTGCATTGAAGGCGGCAATATACTGCACTTGAGTAACTGCAATACCTTGTCCAAATGACATGGTGGCAAGATCAATAGGTTTAAAAGTTTTTAAATCCTTCATTAACCCAGTACTTTCACCAGGCAAGTCTATATCTGTTTTCTGCCCAAATCCAGCCTCTTTTGCAAATTCATAAAAATTATCCTTACCAATCTTCTGTCCAAGCTGAATAAATCCAACATTATCGGAATTTTTAATTATATCAGACAAAGTCTGAGTTCCATTATCCTCTTTATTATCATTATACAATATCCTATTTCCAACCTTGATGCTTCCATCACTTATAAATCGATCATTGTCGGTTACTACATTATTTTCAAGTGCCGCAGCTGCTGTTATAACCTTAAAAATTGATCCTGGCTCAAACACATTACTAATAGCTCTATTCTTCCAGATTTCTTGTGTTTCTTCATCTGTTTTACCTAGTGCATAAGGCTTATTTAAATTATAGCTAGGCGAGTTCGCCATGGCCAAAATCTCACCATTATTTGGATTCATAATTGTTATACTTACAGATTTAGCACCATTTTGCATTAATGTTTCTTTAGCTACTCTTTCAGCTAACTCCTGAATGCGTTCATCTATAGTTAATGTTAAATTATTTCCATCTATAGGTTTAACCGTCACTGCTTCCGTGTACGGCAATTCATTACTAGCCGTATCCATTTCAACCACCTTTACCCCAGGAATACCTGTTAATACACTATTGTAACTCAGTTCCACTCCGCTTACTCCATTTCCCTCTAAATTAGCATGTCCAATAACATGGGATAAAAAGCTGTCATTTGGGTACAACCTCTCTACATCTTTTGAAATTATTATTCCATTATATTTCAAAGCTTTAATAGAATCTACAGCTTTCTTCCCGACCTTTCTTTGCAAGGATACAAATTGAAGTGGATTACCTTTGCTATCTTTGCTATCCAATATCTTTTTTATTACCTTATTTTCAACATTGAGCATGCTTGACAATTGGTCAATTGCTTGCTCTGCAGGTATTTTTTTATCTACTAGATATCTTGTTAATACACTTAAATCAGCATCTACCCTATAAACATTCATGCTTAGTGCCAGCTCGAACCCATTTCTGTCCAGAATTGCACCCCTCTTCGGAGCTACTTCTATAGTTTTTGTCCACTGCTGTGATGCTAGCAGTTTATAATTAGGACCTTTAAAAATCATTAAATAAGTCAACCTACTCACAAGAGCGATAAATACTAAAGAAAATAATATACCTATAACAAAAATTCTTTTACGACCCACTTTTTTTCTTATCAAACCGCTCACCAACCTGTTCTATATTTTCATCTGACTAAATCTCAAATTAATTGAAAGCCATATCAAAAGAGAAGAACTATGTACTCTTTTTACACGACTTATAAACTAACAATACTATCCAATTATTATAACATAGTCTTAAATGATTTAGCATTTTTTTATATTATTTATGATATAATCACAAAATTCTATTAAAATACACGGTAACAACGCATCCCTTTTCCTCTTTACTTTTAATATCAATTCCTGCCGTGTGGAGGTTTAATATATTACGTACAATGGTTAGTCCTATTCCTGAGCCTTCTATTTCATGTCTACTTTTGTCTCCTCTATATAACCTCTCAAATATATAAGGTAAGTCATCCGCCTTAATACCAATCCCAGTATCCTCTATTGTTAATATTAATTTTTCATTAGCTTTTTTTAGAGCAATATCTATTTTTCCTTTATCTTTAGAAAATTTAACAGCATTTGAAAGCAAATTAATAATTACCTGTTTTATTTTATCACTGTCACCCAAAATTTTATATTCCTCACTGGTGCTATATTTTAATGTCATGTTAATATTCTTATTTTCCACTATTACTTCAAAATCCTTTACAACCCCAGAAACAATATCCTTCAAGTTTATTTGTTCCATGTTTAAGACTATTTCCTCTGCTTCAACCTCTTTTAAGATATTTAGATTATCTATAAGCTTTCCAAATCTAATAACTTCCTCGTTAAGATAGGTCAATCTTTCATTGTCTACTGGGAAAATACCATCTATCATAGCTTCAAAATTATTTTGAAGAATATTAAGAGGAGTTCTAACCTCATGGGATATATCTGATATTAACCTCTTTCTAAGTACATCCTGATGTTGAAGTTTTTCTCCAAGTGTATTTATACTATTCCTTAAATCTTCAAGCTCTAAAATGTTACTTTTTTCATTAGACCTTTCGTGATAATTTCCATTTGAAAGATAAACTGAAATCTTTGAAATTTGACTAAGCGGTGTTGAAAATTGCTTTGAAATATATAAACTAATTAATATCGTTATTAAAATCGAAAGTACAACACTTAAAATAATACTATTATTTATTGAGGTTTTAAAGCTTACATCCTCTTCGGACAATAGTACTGGTGCATATTGCCCTACTTCTATGTGTCCTACAATTTTGTTTTCAACATTTATTTCGAATTTGCTTGTATTATAAACTCCTCCATCTTTAACATGCATATTAATATTATTATTGTTAACTATTTCTTTAGGGTCCATTCCCCAAACAACTTTGTCATTTACATCCCTAAGAGTAAGACAATAGTTACTCATATAGGCTTCGTGCAGAATTTCTATTCCTGAATTTTCATCCCACTTACCATTTTTTTTATATACCTCTTCCAAATATTTAACTATTCTAACATTTCTCTTATCTTGATTTTCCACTAAATATTTATCAAAGGTTTTTGATATTGTTATATTTACAAAAAGTGTGGATAAAAAAAGTGCTGTTATCGCTGTTGCTACTAAAATAATACTTAATCTCTTCCTTATGCTTTGCATGAATTAATCACCACCAAATTTATAACCAATTCTAGTTACGGTTAATATATACTTAGGATTCCTACTATCCTCTTCTATCTTTTTTCGTATATTCTTAATATGAACATCGATAGTTCTATCAAAACCTTGAAAATCTATTCCCATAATTCTCTCAATTAGTTGCTCTCTTGTAAATACTTTTCCCATATTAGATGATAGTATATGCAATAAATCAAATTCATTTGGCGTAAGCGATATCTCTATGCCGTGCACCTTAACTATTCTTTTCTCACAATTAATTTCTAAATCCCCATTATTATAAATTATTGATTCGCTCTTATTTATATTAATCCTTCTAAATAAAGCATTTACTCTTGCGGTTAGTTCTCGTGGACTAAAAGGCTTAACTAGATACTCATCTGCCCCAAGATTTAACCCTTCTATTCTATCCTCTAAGTTACTCTTCGCTGTAAGCATAAATATGTGCACATCTGATATTTTTCTTAGTACACTACACACCTCTTCACCAGATATGTCTGGTAACATTAGGTCTAATATAACTAACCTAAATTCAATTTTATCGAAAAGTTTTATGCCCTCTAGTCCCTTAGTAGCGCAATAAACTCTATAACCTTCTTTTTCAAGATACGCCTTTTGTATTTCTGAGACTTTTTCTTCATCTTCAATAATTAATATATTATCCAAGCCTGCACCGCCTTCTATTTTTGAGATTCTTTATGCACTCTATCGCCTATTAAAAATCAAACTTGTAAAATTAAATATACTAAAGTTATATTAAATAATAACTTTAAATATATTTTTAGTAAAGAAAAATATATTTATACGAAAAAAATATTTGTATATATCCTTACTTGCTTATATTTTTAAACTCATAGAAATAATATACCAAAAACTTATGTAGTTCTTATGAATATTGTCCACATTAAATCCATAAAAAAATAGAAAGGATTATCATTATGGTAACATAAAAGATAATCCTTTCTACTTATTTATTTATTATGGTACTACTATTTAACAATCAAATTAAGGGCTTGGTCCAAATCAACAATAATATCTTCTTTATTTTCAAGACCTACTGCGAGTCTAATTAAACCATCAGTTATACCAGCTTCTAATCTCTCCTCTTGTGGATATGATGAATGAGTCATTGAAGCAGGATGCTCAATTAAAGTTTCAGGATCTCCTAAACTAACAGCAAGTTTGCACATCTTAACTGCATTTATAACCTTTTTACCTTCTTCTACTCCACCCTTTATTTCAAATGCAATTACCGCACCTGGCAAACTCATTTGCTTTTTTGCGAGTGTATATTGTGGAAAACTTTTAAGTCCTGGAAAATATACTTTTTCTACTGCTGGATGTGCTTCTAAAAATTCAGCAACTGCCATTGCATTTTCACAGTGCCTGTCCATTCTTATTTCTAATGTTTTCATTCCTCTTATAATTAAATATGCATCAAAAGGACTTAAACAAGCTCCCGTCATATCCTTAACACCAAACATTCTAACTTCATCAATAAATGTTTTAGATCCAATAACAAAACCAGCAATTACATCGCCATGTCCATTTAAAAATTTAGTTCCTGAATGTACTACAACGTCAGCACCTAGCTCTAATGGTCTTTGTAAATAAGGAGTACTAAATGTATTGTCCACCATCACTATGCAATTTTCCCTTTCATGAGCAATCTTTGCTATTTCCTCAATATCTGTTATAAGAAGTGTTGGGTTTGCAGGCGTTTCTAAGAAAACAACCCTTGTATTTTCTTTCATAGCTTTTCTAATATTTTCAGTATCTGTAACATCAACAAAAGTAACTTCAACTCCAAACCTTGCAATACCATGACTCAAAAATGCATGAGTGCATCCGTAAATAGTTTTTGATGCTACTACATGATCTCCAGCCTTTAATGATGTCCACATTGCTGATGTTATAGCCCCTATGCCTGATGACATTGACATACATGCTTCTCCACCTTCAAGTATTGCCAATTTTTCTTCTAAAACGGTATTAGTTGGATTCCCCATTCTTGAATAAACGTAGCCTTCTTCCTTTCCTGCAAATCTGTTTCCACCTTGATCTGCTGAGTCAAAAACGAAGGTAGCAGTTTGATGTATTGGAGTAGCTAGTGCTCCATACTGATCCACCTTACTTCCTCCATGTATAGCTTTAGTCCCAAATCCTTTGCTCGTCAAATATTCTTTATTCACAATAATTCCTCCTAAAATTTAGTTTTTTCCTAAGTTATTTAACACAATAAATAATTTTTTCTTCACTTTATTTAAAACTCAAACACTGAACAAAAACTTTATCAAAGTCACTATAGTTTGATAATTCAACAATATCAACCTTCTTAACTACTGATTCCATTTGCTCTCTATAAGCCTTATTCAACAAAAATATTTGCCCGCCAGATTTCGAAGTGTTTCCAACAAAGTCAATTCTATCTTCAAGTGACGAGGGCAGTAGACCTATATTTATTAAACTTTTTGCTCTCAGGTGGTATCCAAAAGACCCTGCAATCAGTACTTTATCTACTCTACCAGCTGTAATGTCCTTACTTCTCAGTAAAAATTCTATTCCAGCTCTAACTGCACCTTTTGCAAGCTGCACTTGCCTTATATCCTTTTGTGATAAGTAAACACTATCCGTTATTTTAAAAACAGTTTTACCTTCAATTTTAACTAGCTTCTCCGTAAATATAGGGTTCACTTCTTCTTTATTTATATCAACAAATTTACCATTTTTTTTAATTACTCCAATTTTTACAAGTTCCCCGACAATGTCTAAAAGTCCACTTCCACAAATTCCAATTGCTTTCTCATCACCAATTGTCTTGACTGTTATGTTTCCGTCATCTTCTATATTGAAAAACTCTATAGCTCCATTTGAAGCTCTCATTCCATGAGTTATATTCATTCCTTCAAAGGCAGGACCTGCAGCAGTGGAAGCAGCCGATAATTCTCCATCTAAGCTTAGAACCATCTCACCATTTGTCCCAATATCCACAAAAAGTGTATTACCATCTTTTTCATATAATTTAGCCGCAAGGATGCCAGAAGTAATGTCTGCACCAACATATGCAGATATTATAGGTGGCAGATAAATGAGTCCGAAAGGGGAAATATTAAAGTCATGCTGTAACGCCTCAATTTGGTTACCACCATAGATTTTAGGAGTATAAGGATATCTACCAAGCAAACAAGGGTTTATATTTGTTGCTAAATGTAACATACATGTGTTTCCGCTAAGTATTACCTCATAGATATTGTCACTATTAACTCCTGCATTTTTGCTTGTTTTACTTATCATACTTTTAATTTCGCAAATAACACCACTATACATGGTATTTAAGCCACTTTCCTCAGATGCAAACTTTATTCTAGATAAAACATCCTGTGCATGAATCGCTTGTGGATTTAAAGAAGAAGTTGAACTAACTTCCACTCCATTATTCAAATTTATAAGAGAAGCAACCATAGTGGTTGTACCAATATCAACTACAACGCCAAAATTTTTATTTTCAGTGTTATTAACTTCAATTCCAATAATTTGATCCCCCGAATATACTTTAGTTAAACCTTCATTATCAAAATACTTCTTTTTGATAATAGGGTTAATTTTAAAATCAAAACTTTTACCATCATTTAGAATTTTTAAACTTTCATTTTGCTCTAGATTAGTTACTTCAACTAAAATATCCCCTATAACTTTTGTAGCACATGATAATACAAATCCTGCCTTCTCTTCTTCTTTGGATAAATGATGCCCTCCTGATGAAATTACATTCTTTAATGATATCCTATCAAGCTTTACCTTGCATTTACCACAAGTTACATTTTCATTACAAGGTGACTCTATTACTACACCCGCAAGCCTTGCTGCCAGAAGTATTGTAGTTCCCGTATCAACACTAATTGTTTTATTATCCGGAATAAATTTTATCTGTACCATTATTTTACGCGTCCTTCCCTAACTGTTTTAGTAAACGTATATATATTATCAATGGGCGAAGAAGTGCTTAGACCACATGCAGGGGATATAATATCTATACCATCTCGCAAAAGCTTCTCAGTGTGGCTGAAAACACTACTGGTAGTACCAAATTCCAATAGATACGTACTTAAATTACCCATAGTAGTAAGAGATGGGTACTCTTCTTTAAGTATACGCAAATTCACTAGTGAATCTGTACTTATAGCATTGCTTCTAATACTCTGCAACTGACTTTTTACAGCATTTAATTTACCGCATATGTGAACTATAACAGGTACGTTTAAAGCATGAATACCGTCTATAAGCTTATTTAAATATCTTACAGCATATTCTTCAAACATCTTAGGTCCAAGTATTTGGCCTGTTGCAGTAGGATCCGCAATGGATATAACAGTAACTCCGTTATCAATCATAAGTTTTGCATACTCTATTAAAAAATCTGTTACATAATCAATAACCTTATGTGATCCTTCTTTGTTCTTTCGAAGTTCCTTTAAAAACATCATTGGGTCAACCATAGATGCTGCAGTGCTTATAGGTCCTGTCAAACTTCCAATTACAGGCACGTCCTCGTTTTGTTTTGATATATAATATCCTGCCTGAATAATGGTATCAACGCGTCCCTTTTTAAGAATTTCATTTATATTTTTAAACTCAACATTTGACACAGAAGAAAATACTTCTTTAATAATTTTAGGTTCACAAGCAAGTGTTCCAAAATCAACTTTACTTCCAAGTACCTCAGCCTCTACAGTCATACAAAATGGGATTCCCATGTTTTCAAATCCTGTATGAGTATGAACATCCTTTGAAAGAAGTCCCATGAGCTTGCCGTCCATATGCGCCTGGGGCAAAGTATGCCCGGTTTTGTTCATTACATCTACTATAGCTGCATTCATCATTCCCCCAGGGCAAATAACAGGAGGTCTATCCACTTTTTCTTTATTTAAAACTCTTAGCAATCTTTCCTTTTGATTAAATACATCCATTTTTCAACCCTCTTTTCAAGTTTATAAAAGTAATTAGACTACAGCTTTCGCATCAACTAGTTTCCTTGCTAGTCTTATAGCTTCTGCTGCATTTACCGAATACCCATCTGCACCAATCTTATCTGCAAAACCTTGTGAAATCGGACCTCCCCCTATCATAATTTTAAACTTCTCTCTTATATTTTGCTTATCTAAAATTCTTATAACTTCTGCCATGCCATCCATAGTTGTAGTCATTAAAGTTGAAAGTGCTATTATATTTGCATTTTCCTCTTTTGCTCTTTCTACAAATATTGATGGTGGAACGTCTCGACCAAGATCGATAACATCAAAGCCTGAAGTCTCAAGCATAATCTTTACAAGATTTTTCCCTATATCATGAGTATCTCCCTCAACTACACCTATAACCACCTTGAGTTTCACTTCGTTTTTATCTATTTTAATATGTGGTTTTAGGACATCAAGTCCTGCATACATTGCATCGGAACACATTAAAAGCTCTGGAATAAAATATTCTTCTTCCTCAAAAAGTTTTCCTGCCTTTTCCATACCTTTAGACAACCCTTTATCAATTGCTTCAAATGCATCATATTTTTCAGAAATTACCTGCTTTGAAATAGCTACTGCTTCTTCTTCATCCATATCAACCACTGAATCCTCTAGTTTCTTAAATAATACTTCTTTATTATCTGACATTTTATAACCTCCATATTTAGTACATTATTTTATATACCAATATTAAAATCTTCCTCTTTTAAACTTTCCAAAGGAATTATATTTATAAATTTATCATTGTCCCACGGACCTTTTACAATCCCTTCAATATAAGAATTACTTCCTTTAATTGTGTTATGACTCAAGTTAAGCAGTTTTGCTATTTCTCCAGATTGCTGAATGTCAACCTTTTCGCTGCAACATCCAGTTTTAATAAACAATATCTGGTTATAACCTTCATACATTCTTGAGAGAACTTTTAAAGCTTTCTTTTCACCATATTTATCTTTAATACGCTTATGTTCAGAAAGTATTGATTTCTCTGAGTTCATGTACCCACAAGATAAATAAAAGGTACCAATTTTCTTTTCATAAACACCTTCATTTACTTTATCTGAATCAAGAAAAATAGAGATACAATCGTGTACCTTAGGTATTGTTAGAATGCAATCTGTGGCCACCAAACCCTTAGCCGCACCACCACACAAACCAAAAGCTAAAATAATTCTCGAATACCCTGTTGATCTTTCAATGATGCACTGCAATTCCATCCTAAGTTTCTCAGGATAAAGATGTAGATTCATAGATATAAACTCATATTCAACATCAAGTATTGGTGTTATAGAAAGTAACTCTTTTTTCATAACCTCACAAGCTATAATTTTTATAGTCATTTATATCACGTCCTTAGCTAAAAAGTTCAGAGTCAAATGGATATTTGCCGTATTTCCTTGCTGTAGCGCGTAATGCAAGAATATTTTCAGGAGGAGTATCTATTGGAAGTCCACAACCTAAAGCAAGTATATATCCCTTTGGACTGTCATAAGCTTTTCTAAGACACTGCTTTGCTTCTCTTTCAACATCTTGAGGAGTACCCAAATACATTGTGGCTGTGGGCTTCACATTGCCTACAAGTATCACTCTGTCCCCTACAACTCTTTTTGCTTCTTCTAAATCTATAGTTTCATCAAGACTTAAAGCGCCTGCCCCGGCATCTGCCATAAGTGTCCAAATCTTTGTCGTATTTCCACAAATGTGTAGAGAAGGAGCACTTTTCCCAGTACTTATAATTGCATCAATAACTTCTTTTAGATATGGTAAAGTAAATTTAGCAAACATATCCTTACTTATTAAAGCCCCTGAAGCAGTCGGTTCATCAATTTCTATGCTCACATCACGCTTAGCCACTTCCTTAATAAACGCAATAGTTGTATCTGTTACAAGTCTAAGAATCCTATGTGCAAATTCTGGATTTTTTCTTAAATCCCGTAAAAAATTAACTACACCTCTAAGATTTCCTGAAGTTGTAAATGGTCCTGGAATCCCAACAGAAACTGGTATTTCTTTTCCTAACTTATCTACAAGAGCTTCTGCCGTTTGTAAAATAAAAGGAAATCTACCGGATTTTTGAGGATCCGGCAAGGAAATTTTGTCCAAATCCGAAAAGTTGTTTATCGCGTAATCTGTAACATAAGGAGCTCCATGGTCAGGGAAAATAAGTTTACTTCCCAATGCTTCTGCAATTCCTCCAAGGCCCGGCCCAATAATGGTTGATTCAATGGCATATTTTTCATTTGCTGCGATTTGTCCCTGTAAAAATTTTTCAACTGAAAAACTAAGCTCCGATACCTTTACACCTATAAGATTTGCAGCATGATCACCGATACTAGGACCACATTGAATTCTATCATAGGGATTCCCTTTTGCTATTGCTTCCGCTCTTTCTTTTGGAGTCATTTCATCTTTAAAATTCTGCCTATCCATATTTCCCATTTCCTTTCTTTACTTTTTTTACTATTCCTATATGTTTTATAGGTATTGTAATATATTTATACTACTTTGTCAATTAATAACCCTATTTACTAATCATTAAATACAACTTGCTAAGTTTTTAAATGGGTATTCTATATACTATCTTCATATAGTAATGTTAAACTGAATCTATGTATAAAAATTATATCAAGAATATGGACGAATTAAAGTAGAAAAATACTTACTATACATATGAGGAAAATTTAATGAATAAAAAAACTAGTTTTGTAGGGTTGTTACCTTTGGTGTTTTTCTTGATATTGTTTATGGGGGCAGGAATTTTAACGGGAAAATTCTCTAGTATGCCTTTATTGGTAGCTTTTGTTTTTGCTTCAGCTTTTGCTTTATTATTGGATAAAAAAGGATCGAAAACTTCATTAACTGACAAGATTGATATATTTGCTAAGGCTGCTGGGGAACCTACTATTATGTTAATGGCAGTTATCTTCATATTAGCAGGTGCTTTCTATTCCATCGCAGATGCAATGGGTGCCGTTACTTCCATAGTAAATATGGGATTAAGTATTTTACCATCCAACATGCTATTGCCTGGTTTATTTATAGTTGGTTCTATTTTATCATTTTCTATGGGTACATCAATGGGAACTATAACGGCTTTAGCCCCAATAGGAGTTGGTATAGCAACGCAAACTGGCATGGGCTTACCTTTGGTTTTAGGAACTGTAGTTGGAGGTGCAATGTTTGGAGATAATCTATCTTTTATTTCAGATACAACAATTGCAGCTACAAGAACTCAAGGAGTAGAAATGAAAAATAAGTTTAAGTCAAATGCTTTAATTGTTTTACCTGCTTTTGTTATTACTATAATAATATTAACTTTTTTATCTGGTGGAAATGCACAGATACAAACACATGCATACTCATTAGTTAGAATAATTCCATATATAGCGATCATTATAAGCGCGGCAGTTGGATTAAATGTTATGGTTGTTTTAGGAATAGGTATAGCTGCAGGATCAATAATTGGACTTGTAATGGGTAGTTTTAATATGGTTGAGATGTTTGCAGCATTACAACGTGGGATGGGTTGGATGGAAGATTTGGCTCTAATTTCCATTATGGTAGGGGGATTAGTTGGTCTTATGCATTATTATGGTGGGATCGAGTATCTACTAGAAAAAATAACGTCTAAAGTAAAAACAAAAAAAGGAGGAGAAATAGGTATAGCTGCACTAGTAAGTGTGCTAGATATAACTACAACTAACAATACAATATCAATTATTACTGCAGGACCATTAGCAAAGGATTTGTCAAATGAATATGGAGTTAGCCAGAGCTGAAGCATGATTTTTTTAAAAGCACTAATTTAACGTAATATTATAAATTAATATTACTATTTGTCATCCACAGATTTTTTTTATATAATATTGCTAATAAAATAAGCTTCAGTTCATTTTC
>JBLHPD010000062.1:0-21978 GCA_047624165.1 Clostridium sp.
ACTTGATTTAAAAGTAAGCGACATATATACATCAGCAAAAGAATCACATGTAGTAATTACTGGGAAAGGTAGCAAAACAAGGATTGTGCCTCTAATGAGAAAAACAGTAGAACATTTCAATAATTACCTTCGCGTTTTCCATAATGGTCAAGTCAGTAACAGTCTCCTGTTTTATGTCATACAGAAAGGACATAAACAGGCAATGTCCCCCGATGCTGTTGGGAAATTCATGAAAATATATGGGAAAACAGCTAGGGAACAAAATAGCAATGTACCTGAAAATTTGCATCCTCATATGTATCGACATTCGCGATCAATGCATCTCTACCGAGGAGGAATGCCATTGCCGCTTCTTTCAGAATGGCTTGGACATGCACAACTAGAAAGCACGATGATTTACGCTTATGCAGACACAAAAATGAAGCGAGAAGCAATTGAAAAGGCAACCGCCGTTATTAGTCCATTAAGGCAAGGTCAGGATATTGCACCATGGCAAGACGATGATGAATTAATCAAGAGTCTTTATGGATTGAAGTAAGCAAAAATATTATCCCTACTTTTTACACTGAATAATACATTTCAACTGTAGTTCTGCAAAGAAGTCGGGATAATTATAAAGTCGGAATAAGTTTGATTATCACGAAGTCGGAATAATCAAACCGTGCTTGCGGTTTTCCCGCACACGGCTTTCAGATATTCTTCTTCCTAAGGCATTCAGTTTTAGTAAGATAAGTGTCCTAACCCCAATCTTTTCAATTTAATAATTAACTCTCCCGTGTACCTACATCTATACTTTAATTGTTTCTTATTTCTATACCATATTGTAAACCTTAATGTCAAATACCAATCTATTTTCTTTAACTGTTGCTTCGCAATATAATTCAAAGCATAATAATTCTTAAACCCGGTTATTTTCCTATTTATTGTTTTAACCATATCTTTTATGTCATTTCCTAAGGTTCCTCTATTAGAAAATATCTTCTTAATCTTTTCTCGCATGCTTTTCATTGCTCTGCTAGTTGGTATTTGTGTCATAGCATGATAATTTGCATTATGTTTAGTTTTTACTATGGTAATTCTATGATGAAATCCAAGAAAGTCAAACCCTTCTTTTCCTCCCCATAGATTTATAACTTTAGTCTTTTCTGGATGTAGTTCCAATTCAAGTCTATTAAATATCTGTATAACTGCCCTATGGGCATGTTGTATATCTTTTCTACTTTTTGAGATGATAACAAAGTCATCTGCATATTTAACAAGTGTACCCAAGTGACTGTAGTACTTTTCCCATATAACATCAAAATAATTAAGATATATTAAGGATAATAATGGACTGATTTACCCACCTTGAGGCGAGCCAATTGTGCTAGCACTATATTTTCCATTATTCCACATTTAAGCCACTTCTCAATCAGTTTCAATATTCTTCTATCAGATATTCTTTGCTTTACTAATATCATTAATTTATCATGATTTATATTACCAAAATAATTCTTAATATCAGCATCTAATACCCACCATCCACCTTTATTACATTCTTTTCTTATGACCTCTAACGCATCATGGGCACTTCGTTTAACTCTAAATCCGTATGAATATTCTTTGAAATCTGCTTCAAATATTGGCTCCATGACAATCTTTGTTGCCATTTGAACTATTCTATCTTTTATTATTGGAATGCCGAGTGGTCTTTTACTACCATCTTTCTTTGGTATATGTATTCGTTTTACTGGTTTAGGTCTGTATTTATCTTCTTTAAGTTCTTCACTTATTTCTTTTATAAATTTATGTTCTCCATAAGCTTTAATATAATCAATACTTACTTCATCAATACCGCCTACACCGTTATTTTTCTTAACTTGTTGCCATGCTTTTTCTAATATGTCTTCTCGATATACTTTATCATACAGTGCATGAAATTTTCTTTTCTTACTTACTTTGACACTTAGGTATAGTTTTCTTTGAAGTTTTCGAACTTTATCTATGGTGTTATTAGCTTTCGCATTCACTCACTCTTACCTCCATTAAAAACTTGAATAAATTAGAGTTCCTTCCCTATATGCAGTTATGTTGTCTACATAATTATTGGTACTATGAACTCATCCGACTCCTTCTTTGCAAGATTACAATTTCATCACCTGACTTATATGTATCTTATTTACAGCTATCGCTGTGCAAAGGAAGGTCTCTCCAGTTCCGAACCATGCTTTCAGTACATGTCGCTCCCCTTATACCGGAGGATTCTTCGATGGTGCAATTCAAGTTCTTCCCATCTTCCATGGTCTTCGCCTTCAGGGGCAAGGCTCGACTTCCTCTTCTTTCCCTTACGATACGGCAGGATTCACTTTATGTTACGACCTGTACTTTTGCTCGCATTCTTTCGAACACTTTGTCACAACACTTTACACATATAATTTCTTATATGCGCAGTGGATAGCTAAAAGGCTCCTTGATGATTACCTTTACTGGACTTTCACCAGTTAGTATGGTCCAGCTTATCTGGACATGCCCCCTGGGGTGCTTGTGAAGGAGGAACGACTGAGCTTGCTAATTTCAAGATTCTTTTTAGAACTATCATATATTTTTTTTACTTCAAGAGCTGTTATTTTACTGTCACTCATTATGCTCATAACTTTTTTTATTGGATTTTCTTCTTCCATTTGTGTTGTTGTAGCTGAAACCTCTTCATCCGCAATTAACGATAATGGTATAGTTTCTTTAAATGATTTAGATTTAGATTTAGATTTAGTTTGAATATAGAACTTTAAACTTGTAACCTTTCTGCCTGTCTTTATTTCTTCAAAATCAAATGATATATCACTTACTTTTTTTAATTATTTTTGGGTTCTTTCTACGACATATCTCTTAAAATCATTGTATTTAGGATATACCTCATCAGCTTTTATAAGCTTTCTTAATCCCTCAACCTCTAGTTCAATAAATCCTTGTTTTTTAAATTCATTGCATTTCAAAATTTCATATATTCTAGGCGAATACTTGCTTTTCATAGATAAGATGTTTGATAATTTATATTGTGTAAACATACTGCTAAGCTTTAACATATAAGGTTTCAAATAAGAACTAAAAGTTAGTTCTATACACCCAGTACCTTTTTTATACATTGCCCCACTAAGCCATGCAGTTTGAATTAAAGTATCACCTTCTTGTATTTCAAAGACTTTTTTCATGAGTTCCTTAGTTATCTTAGGAATTACTGTATACTTAGCTTGATTTTCAACGCCTAAAAGTTTCATGAAATCAGCTATTCTAAATTTATAAGATTTAAAATCTTCATCTTCTGGCTGAACCATACTCGCTAATGTAATTATGATTTTTTATAACAGTAGGTAAGAATTTGAAGTTATCTCCGTCTTTTCCCCTGTTTCACACCGTACGTGAGACTTTCGAACTCATACGGCGTTCCAACAATCTTTATTCTTAATTAAATAACTGAATTTCCTACTAACTCTCTTAAAGAATTGACACGTTTTAACCCTTGTTTATCAAGGGACAATAAACCTAGATATTTATTAATGGTATCTTGTTGTGTACAGTGAATTAGCTTGTGAGCTTCTCCACATATCCAAACTAGATTTTTATATTCATCAGTACGGGGTAGTAACCGCAAAACGCGGATTTTATACGTTAATACATATATTTCCAAAACACCAATATATTTAAAGAGTTCTTTGAATATATTGGTGTTTTAATAACTCTAAAATATATTATAAACATATTCTCTAAAAATGAAAAAGGTAGGATTTGAGTCACACTATATGAATACTATTCATTTATATCAAATCTGATTTGCCATTTTTTCTTACATTTCTTTACTACTTAATACAGGTATAAATTAAAAATTAACAATATCTTTCCAATTAGATGCCTATTTTCGTAACAATTCTTCACCATCGGACTCTATTACTTGAAAACATCTATCACCATTTAGTTCAGTCCAACTTGCTATATAATTAACCCCTTTTGGCATCATCCTACCTTTTTCTCTGAATCTTTTATATACTGCCTTTGTATCTTTATTTTTCTCAATAACCATAAATAACATAATGTATTACCTCTTCCCTTATAAATATTTTAAGAATGATTGCTGTCAAATGACAGCATTGACGATAATGATTCTCCTGCTATATTTACTATTTCATATCAACAATATATTAATGATTTTAGTGTTGTTCAGAACAAAAAAACTAACTAAAATTAAAAAAGATAAGCAGAAGGATGTGTTAAACCTTCTGCTTTTTCTATTGTTAAAGTGTATGCTATTTGATGTGTTAATTACTACACATGCACCTCAAAATCGAACCCGTTGTTATTTAAATCATAGGATTTCTTTTTTATTAGGATATATTAAACTAAAATTCTATAATTTAGCGTTCAAATTAGTGTTTTTCTTGGCAACATCTTTTAAGTAAAATTCATCACCAGTGAAAAATTCCTTTGTCTTTGCAGCTACAATACCTGATAATCCTAATAGACCAATCATATTAGGAATAACTGCTAATCCGAATAATAAATCTAAGAATAACCAAAGAAATTTCATACCACCGATTGCACCGATAAAGCAAGCTGCCAAGTAAAGGTATCTCATGAATATTGAAAATTTATATCCAAACAAATAATTAGCAATTGTTTCTCCAAAGTACAAAATTACATATATAGTAGAAATAACAAATAACATTACTGCAATACTAACAATAATTCCTCCGATAGGACCGTAGAAATTTGCAAATGCAATCGTTGTCATTGCGGATGCTTCTATTCCAGCTTCCTTCCAAACACCAGATGACAGTACAACAAATGCTGTCATTGAACAGATTACAATGGTATCCATAAATACGCTAAACATACCCCATAGACCCTGTCTAACAGGATGGTCTGTCTGTGCTGCTGCATGCGCAATTGGAGCGCTTCCCATACCTGCTTCATTGGAATATGCACCTCTTGCAGTTCCAAATCTCATTGCCATTACAATTGTACTGCCAGTAAAACCGCCAACTGCTGCATGGCCTGTAAATGCATCTTTCATAATCAAAGCAAAAACTGCTGGAATGCTTCCTAAATTACCTATAATAATTATGAGGCATCCTAGGATGTAGAAACCAGCCATAAAAGGAACAAATTTTTCTGAAATTTTGCCTATCCTTGAAATGCCACCCACAACAATCAAGCCTACAAAAAGCGTAATGACAATGCCTGAAATAGTTGGACTAATTCCTAATGTAACTGCTGATCCAGCTGCAGAATTGGCTTGCACCATAATTCCACATAAAATTGTTATCATAAAGAGAAAAGAATATAAATTTGCTAACTTAGGAGACTTTAAACCATTTCTTAAGTAATACATTGGACCACTAACATAGTCACCTTTTTCATTTTTTTCTCTATACATTATACCGAGTACGATCTCTGAAAATTTTGTACCCATTCCTACAAGTGCTGTCATCCACATCCAAAATACTGCGCCAGGACCTCCAAAGAAAATTGCTACAGGTACTCCTACAATATTTGCTGCCCCTACAGTGGATGCAAGCTCTGCTGTAACAGCTTGAAAAGGAGTAATTGTACCTGCACCTTTAGAAGTATTTTTTTTGAATAGTGAACCCATTGTTTGGGAAAACATATATCCAAAATGTCGTATTTGTACAAACCCAATGCGAAACGAGATAAATAATCCACCGCCAACCAGCAAAAATAACATTGCCGGTCCCCATATTATACCTGTAGCGGTATTAACAAAATTTATTATTGATTGTGGCATAGTTTACATCTCCTTATTATTTATATTTTGTGGCTATAACAACTAGGTATTTAAAAATAGTCATTAATCATTTTTTAATATATGCTCAATTACACCTGCTATTAATTTTGGAGTCTGACTTATTACATCTTTCTCTAAAACTCTTTCTGTGAATTTATGAAGGTCCTTTCCATAGGGCCCTATATTAATACTTGGAATGGCTAATTGTTTTATTGTTTCAAACGGGATATCGTACATTTTTTTCCAAAGAGGCATATTGAATTCTATATGCGGTATTATGTTTTCGCTTTCGTTTAAAGCGACATAGCTCATGTCAGAAATGCCCATGAAATAGTTTTTCTTACTGTAAGTTTCATTGCACACTTCCCTGGCAATGCGTACTACAATATTTCCAATATCTGATACACTATTGTCTAATTCTTTAAAATCATTAATTGATACATGAGGGTAATAAGGTGGAGAAAATGCTATAACTACCATTGGTGTCTTATCCGTAATGTATTCTAATGTTTTACTTATTAGGGCCAGATTACTTTCAGGCATACTAATGATGTTATTTTTTATGTCCATTTTTAATTTGTCAATAGTTAATCGATAATCTAAAAGAAATTTATCTCCGGATTGCTTAATTGCTTCATTGTATATTTGTGAAAAAGTTTTAACATTAGTTTCCCATGGAAGGTTATGCTCAGCTTCATTTTTCTTATTTAGATAATTATTGTAGTTTTGATTCATTTGATATATAACGTTATCAAAGGTTTTCTTAGAAATTTCAAGTAATTGGTCAAGTATTATCTTTGGTGTTCGTTTCAAGGTTAAGACACTAAAATATCCACCGGCAATCTCAGGTATAGACGCATCATAACATTTTTTACCATCTCTAAGAAAACTCCAGGAAGGTGGTGGTGACACCTCATCCTCTACAACATCAGAGAAATCTGTATTAAGTTCTGTTGCATCTGCAATTCGAGATAATAACAATAGTGGATTAAATCCTTGAAAAATATCACCGATATGCGTTTTTTTACCCCTTACATACACGACCGGCATTAATTTTCCAACAGAGCCTGTGTAAAAAACACCTTCATTATTTTCCGTTTTCTGGTGTGGCTCTGAATCAATTAAAATAGTGTAATCTAAATCAAACTTATTCTTTATTTTCTCCAACAGTCCCGCGCTACTTCTCATACCCAATGATAATGATTCTTCATCAGCAACTGATATAAACAAAATATTGCCATTGAAATTTTGCTGTTTTGAAAACTTTTCTATAAGTGATAACTGAATTGCAATACCTGCCTTCATGTCCGCAGCTCCTCTTGCGAAAATCCATTCTCCACTATTTAAATCATCTTCCACATCTTTTTCTAACTCAACATTTTTAAGCATTTTTTGCAATAGTACAGGATGATAAGCACAAGTTCTTAAAGTCTGATAATCATAAGTATCTACAACATCATGATGATTAAGAAGAATAACTGTTTTTCTCCCATTTCCTTTAATCAAACCCCAGACGACAGAACGGTCTAATGAATCGTCATCAAGCTGATATGTCCCCAAGTTATTTTTATTTGTTTGAAAATAGTCTAATTCTTGTAACCAACCATAGAGGTATTTTTCAACATCTTTCTCAAGAGGCGTTCCTGTATCACTTTGTATTGAAATTAATTCTTCTAGAGTATTTTTAATTTTTTTTTTAGAATCTTCCATTAAGATACTTTCCATGTATACCCTCTCCAATCATATTATAAAAATTTTTGAATGTTCTTACAATTATTATAATAATTATAAGTTATTGTACAGTTTGCATAGCGTTTTTTTTCCGTTTATTTACATTTTTGTTTAATATTAAAAAAATACTAATTATTGATGTATAATATAGATATAAAAAGCAGAAAAAATAAATAGAAAACTAGGAGTTACAAGCAGAATAAAATTAACGGAGGTAATATTTATGAGTGCAGATATGGTTCTATATAATGGCGTAATTGTCCAAATGAATGCGACTATGTCCATACAAGAAGCTGTGGCAATTAAAAATGGTAAAATAATGGCTATTTGTAGTAATCAAGAAATAAAAAAATATATTTCAACCGATACAAAAGTTATTGACCTTGATGGAAAAACAGTTGTGCCTGGATTTATTGATTCCCATGTGCACCTTATGCCGACTTGCATAAATGAGTTAGCTATAAATTTTGAAGAGGCAAGATCCGTTAGAGATGTATTGGATTTGATTAAAGAAAGGGTAGAGCGGTCATTGCCTAAAGAAGTAATATGGGGTGTACGACTAGACGAGTTTAAACTAGATAAACGAATCTTACCAACAAAAAATGATATAGATAAAGTTGCACCGAATCAGCCTGTTTTTATCAGTAGTATTGAATATCATACTGTAACAGTTAATTCCTATGCCTTGAATAAAATTAATCTACCATTTACTGTTAATGGTATTGAAAAAGATTCTAACGGCTTTTTTACAGGAAGGCTTCATCATCATGCTAGTATTATGGCAAGAAAAAAAATGTATGAAATGATATCTGATGAGGATCAGTCACAAGGGCTTCAGATTACTATGAAAAAAGTGATTCAAAAGGGGGTTACTTCTTTGGTTTCAATGGAGGGAGGGTCTTTATTTCATGACAGGCATGCGGAATTTCTACTTAGGGAAAAATCAAAATTACCGGTAGATATAATCGTTTTTTATCAAACAACAGATATCAACAAAGTTTTGGCATATAATCTTCCAAGATTCGGAGGTGATATTTTCCTAGATGGGTCCTTTCGTTCCAGCAATGCTGCACTGTATGAACCATACAGTGATGATAATGGAAATCTTGGCACAATGTATTTTACACAAGAGGAAATGGATTCATTTATATTAGAGGCTCACGAAAAAAATTTACAGATAGCTATTCATGCAGTTGGTGGAAGAGCTATAGATCGTCTTCTAGATGCCTATGAAAAAGCACTGATAAAAAGTCCAAGGAATGATCATAGACATAGAATAGAGCACTTTGAGTTGCCTACTATCGCTCAGATTAAACGAGCTAAAAGACTTGGTATAATATTATCTATGCATCCGACATATGAATATTTTTTTAGAGAGCCTAATGGGATGTATGAGGTTCGTTTAGGCAAGGAAAGATCGTTGCAAACAAATCCATTTAGAAAAATATTGGATTGTGGTATTATTATTGCTGGCGGATCAGATAGTGATGTTATGCCTATTGACCCACTTCTTGGTATCCATGCTGCTGTAAACCATCCTAATATAGCTTCCCGAATTACGCCTTATGAAGCCCTAAAAATGTATACTGTGAATGCAGCAATCGGTGTTTTTGAAGAGAATATTAAAGGAAGCATAGAAGAAAATAAACTAGCTGATATGGTTGTATTGAATACTAATCCATTGCTTGTTAAGACGGATTATATAAAAGACATTAAGGTTATATATACAATTAAAAATGGTCGAATATTGTATGATGCATATTTAGGAGGAATCTTATGAGTCTAAACGCAAAATTTTTAGGACAATTAGATTTTATCTTTAATGGAGAATCTATTACTTCTTCATTATCACAAAAGGCATGTGGCTTATTATGCTACCTTATGATGAACTCAGGAAAGACACATTATAGAGAACAATTAGCAGGAATATTTTGGGGAAATAGCGATGTATATTCGGCTAATAGCAGTTTAAGATATACCTTATGGATTATAAGGAAAAATTTAGAATCAAGCGGACATAGTTTTAAATATATAATTAATTCAAGTAAACATACCATTAACTTTGAAGAAGATAATCTGGATTCTGTAGATGTAATTAAATTTAAAAAGATATTTAGTAAGTCAAACGAAAGGTTAGATCCGAATACAAAAATAGATCTTATGGAAGAAGCTACTAAGTTATATGGTGGCATTTTTTTGAATTATATATATATCAAAGATGCACCAGCTTTTAATGACTGGGTTTTTTTTGAAAGAGAAGAACTTCAACGATTATATTTCAAATTACAAATTAATTTATCAAAAGAATATGAAAAGCTAGGATTTTATGATAAAGCAATTGTACCCATTAATAAACTAATAAAAATTGATGCACTCCATGAAGATCTATATTATCAGTTAATGAACTTATATAATCTATCAGGGTATAGAACAACTGCAATTGAAACTTATATTAAATTAAAGAAAATACTCCGCGAGGAGCTAAATATAAGCCCAATGAAGATTGTTCAAGAACTTTATCAAGAAATTAGAGAGGAAAAAAATTCTTTGTTACCACAGCAACATGTGGATTTAGTAAAAAACGAACTGGGCCAATTTATCACTTTATGTAAAGAAGGATTTCACATGAAATTCTTTATGACTGAATCAGCTTCAAAAATACAAGAAATAAGTACAATGCTTAATGAAATCAAATTTGGAAATATGTCAATAGTAGCTCAAATCACAAAGCTTCCAGGAAAAAGAGTCCCCTATGAAGGACTATATGAAATATTAGATGGATATTTGGATATTATAATGAGTAAAAAGGATGAACTTGATGTTGATATTATTGTATGCGAAATAGATAGAATTAAGACTGCTCCTTTTCTTGGAAAATTCACATTATTCCAGTCTTTGTGTAACGTTTTTCATAAGTCAGAAGAAACAAGGATAATTTTTAATATATATAATTTTCACTTAATTGATAATGAGACAATTGAATTTCTTTCATTCTTAACAAGAAAATGTAGCAATATGAATATCTTAATATTTGCAATCTATGATACAAATTGGGATAATGAAAGGTTTAATTTATTCAAAATGGAATTTGAAAATGAAGAGAGAATTGAGTTTATTATCGTATAATGGGTATTCCCCCCCCGAAAAGGGGGAATCGGCAAATCACTTATTATTCGATAAACTCTTAAATATAGCCATTACCAAACTAATTGCCTATATTTATATTTCAAAACATGTACTTATGACACATAAAAACAACAAATAAGGACTATTTCAAAAGTACACTTTGGGTAGTTTTGCCTATCCCCTCCAAAAGGTATGTTAGGCGAATGAAATACCTATTGAAGGTGTTTATTTTAACATTTTAAAATATTTGAAAGTTACACAATGCACTTGTGTAACTTTTGGTTCCTTGATTTATCAACGCTTTACAAGAGTCTAGATAAAAATTGCAAAATGAATGTTACTTATCAATACCAATATTTAAGCTATGTAATATTCATGGTTTAAAATTATTAAATATTATTTTTAAGTACGTGAAATACTGGTACTGCCTCACATTAACATACTAACATACCTTTTCGGAGGTATAGGTAAAAACACCCATATTATAAATTTGTTGCTCGTCACTTACTTTATGTCCCCCTATAGTAATACCTTCAAGTAAAGTTTGTACTTCAGGATAAGTAAAAGGGTTGAATTCTAAATTAACCATATTAAACACAACATCTGACGATAATTTTCTAACTAACATTATTAATCTTTTAATTTCTAATGCTGGAACTATATCCTCATAAGATTTATTTCTTTTAAATAGCATACTATTTCATACTCCTTTTAATTTAACTGATTATTTATTTTGCCGCTGCACTATCTTTTTTAACTCTTGGAGTTGGTTTCTTCTTCTCCAGTTCTTCTAATAGGGGTAGCATACGCAAAAATGATATTTCGTACGTTAAGAAAATTTAAACCCCATAAATGTAAATATTTCACTCGTTAAGTAACTGTAATAATAGTATAATTAAATAAATGTTTTGTGTCGCAACCGTAGAATATTCCGTCTCAGATAACCCTCATATCTAACGATGTGGGGGTTAATATATTTAGGTTATATTAATAAAGTGAAAGTAACACAATACCAATTGTGTTACTTTCACTTTGAGGCTACTAGTCATTTTAAAATCATTGCAAAAACGATCTATTTTCTAATATGTTGTACGCTTTTCTATATTTGTATTAATATTTTTTATTATTTCGGAAGACTTTTCTACAAAATATCTTTGTTTAGATTAGATTTCTCATCATAAATAATTTCATGACAGGTATATTCAATTAAAGATTATAATATAAAATTCTTTTGATTTTTATTTTTTAAATATAAATCAAAATTTTTAATTTCTTATATTTATTAAGCAAAAGCGTCGCTATAAATATGGACATTTTGTAAATTTTTATATTTTTAGCCTCTATTATACCACAAAATAAGGAAAATTTCAAGTCTTGTACTGTCCATAATGAAGTGGTATTAATTATTAGAGGTGATAATTTTATGGAACAAAAAAGCATGACCGCATTGATAAGTGCATTTTCAAGGGCATATCATTCAGTACAAAATACAGAAAAAATATTTGATGATTACTTAGCAAAAGATATTTTAACTGAGAACGAATACGAACAAATTTCAAGTAATATGTCTAAAGGAATCAATTTTTTCAATCCATCATTTGACGGTACACAGAAAGAAGCATTACATTGGATTGTAGATAATCAGTTATCTCCAACGCCACTTGGTAGATCAGCATTTGCGGAAAAAGCACTTGAAAATGCTGTTAGAGTTGGTGCAAAACAATATGTGATTCTTGCAGCCGGTTATGATACATTTGCATACCGTCAGCCTGATTGGGCATCAAACATTCAAATTTTTGAACTTGACCATCCGGTCACTGGTTCTGACAAACAAAAGCGTATTCAATCAGTATTATCAGAAAAACCTACCAATCTGCACTACGTATCAGTTGATTTTACAGAAAACAACTGGGAAAGCAATTTAATTGCCTGTTCAGAATTTGATCAACGTAAAATCAGTTTTTGTAGCTTGCTTGGTATAAGCTACTATTTGTCTAAGCAGACTTTTGCTGAAACACTTGACACTATTTCATATATTGTGCCAAAAGGTAGTGTTATTATTTTTGATTATCCAGACGAGGATTCATATACGCCAAAGGCAGGAGAACGAACAAAAAAACAAGTAGCACTGGCTGGTGGGGCTAATGAGAAAATGCTTGCAAGCTATTCCTACTCAGAGTTGGAAAATTTATTATCTGATAGTAATTTTTTGATTTATGAGCATTTGACACCAACTGAGATAACAGATCAGTATTTCAAAAAATATAATAAATTAAATCCAGAGCATCCTATAACAGCCTTTGATAATGTAAATTACTGTTTAGCGGTGAAAAACTAAAATCAAAATGAAGTAACCCCATATCATTATTAGATGTGGGGTTTAATATATGAAAGATGTCGTGGAAGTACAGTAATGTGTCATATAAATTATTAATAAACATCTTTAAGTGGTAAATTAGCAATTTTAAAAAATATCTTGTTTTCTATTTTAAATCATTATATGATGTTTTTAGACATCGATGTACTTTATAAAGAAAGGAAAAATTATGAATATAGAAATTGAAAAAATTTCATTTTATAGAATTGCTTATATAAGGCAGATTGGATCTTATGGGCAGAATAATGTTAAAACAATAGAAAATTTGAAAAAATGGGCTATGTCTAATGGACTAATTAATAATCAATCTATCATACTAGGAATTGCCCGCGATAACCCTAAAATAGCCTAATTATCACTTATAAATTCAACTATAGACTTCCCAATAATATTTTGCTGTTCATCTCTTGTTATAGTTGCTGTATTGTCACCCTTTTGGAATCCATACCAACCATTTTGAGAATGATTACCTCCCTGAATAGGAATCCATTTTGTACTTTTCGGCAATAGTTTTTTAGATTCATCAATCTTATCCTTTCCAACAAACCCATCTTTAGTTCCATATATTGATAAAACCTTTACTCCACTTGATGATAGATTATTACTTTTCTCCGGATATGCCGCTAAAAGTATTAATCCATTAATTTTATCATGGTTTTTGTATACAAATCGTGCTGCCATAACACCACCGAGGGAGTGTCCAGCTATATACCACTGCTTAATTTGCGGATATTTTTCTATTACATAATCAGCTTTATTAGGAGAAAGTACAGCAAGGTTCAATAGCATTGGTGCAATTACAACTTTAAAACCAGACTCTGCTACTTTCTCAGCTAAAGGTGCATAAGCTTCTGGTGAAACTTTTCCACCAGGGTATATAATTAGACCTTTCGTAATTATTTTGTTTTTAGCTGTATATTCAATCCAAGGTGAACTTTTATACTCAACCTTATCATTTGAACGCAACATAATTTTGGCTTCCGGCATTGCTTTATAATAATCATTTGAATATGTTGCAATTATTACTATAATTATTATGGGAATAATTGCTATAAAATATTTCCATTTATTTTTAATTAAAATTTTCAAATTATATCCTTCTTCCTATATGAGCTTTTAAAAATCCATATAAAGTAATATCCATTAAGTTTTATCACAGCCCTCCTTTCCATAATATTCACTACTACAAGTTGTGTAACAATTATTCCACAATCTAAAAAATAGCTTATTATCATTATTCCATAAAAGCATTAACTTATTTTATCAGTCTCATTATTTTTTTACTATCATTCATCTTGTTTTCTGCTATATTAACTATAATATGTTTCTTAATCAATAAATCAAGTGATAAATGTAAACTAGTGTTTAACACTAAATGAATATATAATTCTAGTTGGTTGAATACTTTATATAAAAGAAAGAACTTTAATTTTATAAATATTAATCAAATTAGACCACACTTAGATTTATTGTGTGTTTAATTAAAAAATTTAGTAAAATAAGAGGGTGATTTAATAATGTCGCAACAAATAAGAGTGAAAATTCTAAAAACTTTCAATGCGCTTAGTTTTATTCTCATGGTTACTGTTAATGCATTAGCAAACATTTTGCCAATTAATGGTATAACAACTGGTGGAGTTTCAGATTTATATCCTAATCTGTTTGCTCCTGCGGGTTTTACATTTGCAATATGGGGACTAATATACCTATTGCTTGGTAACTACAGTATTTATTAGTCTTACTTTGGTAAAGTGGGTATTTAGTCCTTCTATGGATGGAAAGTTTGCTCAAATTTCCATTAGACTTTTCATAGATATATTGTCAGCCGCTATACAAGGGACTGTACAAGGTTTCATATGGGTAACAGCTGTCTTTGCAATACTCGAGATAACTGGCGTGGATGATGGTAAAATACCATTTGTAAAGAAAAAATGGTCTCCTAATGACTTAGCAGCTATACCAGCGTCTAAGCAAAGAAAAATTTCTCGCGTTGAGACTACATTGTCAATTTTTTTCACAGTTTTTTTCACAGCACTAGTATATTTTTAGTCTGGGCTTATTGGAATATATACAAAAAATAGCACCGGACTTATCCTAGTTTCACCGTTATTTGTGAGTGAACGTCTAAAGTTTTATATTCCTATAATTATTATCTTTGCTATTATCCAACTTAGCATCCTCATATGGAAGTTTATTTCTATGAAGTGGACTCTTCCACTAGCCATTGCTAATGCTATGCATAATACTGCATTATCAGTACTAGTATATGTAATACTAAGTGATAGATCCCTTTTCAACCCCGAACTACTATTAAAATTCGCTGATATTACAAAGTTAAACCTTTCTGGAAACGCATCAACTTGGCTTAGTAGTACCTTATGGATATCTGTCGTTGTTTTTATTGTCATTAGCCTATTCGACAGTATTATGGGATTTATAAAGTGTAAAAAATAGAAAAGACCATATCATTTGATGAATACTCTGATTAAAAAATATACTCTTCAATTCTAATTTAAATTTAAAATACTCTGGGTGCTTGTGAAGGAGGAACGACTGAGCTTGCTAATATCATACATCAAAATGAGCATCAGCAGCTATTCCCCTAGCCACTAATGCTCATTCTAATTTCTTTTCGTCTCTTGTTCTTCTGCTATCGATCTCATTTGTAATAGCTTTGTTTCTTTGACATTAATCATTATATGTCTTTCCCGCGCCCACTTCATTTCTTGTTGTAGCTGTTTATGTAGTTCTTCTTTGTTATCTATTTGCTTATCTGCAATTGCATCTAAATTCTGTCCAATGTTAGAGTCTATTGCATCATTACGTATCTTAACAAAATTAACATTTTACTATACAATTTCCTTAATAAAATTCTTTAGTTATACCCAATTGCCACAGCTAATGCAATTAACAAAGCTTGAGTTAAAAAAAGTGCCCCATAAACAGGTATAAACCATTTCCACCACTTTTCAATTTTCACTCCTGCAATTCCGCAAATAACAAACAGAACTTGTCGACTTCGTTTCCAATTTCTGTAACGGGGTCGTGTCAGTCGCCTAGAAAAAGGTAATAAAGTGGTAACATACTTGTTATATATCGTTTTTAACCGATTAATACCATTTTTCATATTTGATAATTTCAAACCATCCGTACATAAACCCCTATATTTATTTAAGTATCATAAATTACAATTCTACATTAATTCCCAAGTTCCTTTATATATCGTAACATCTTTGTCAAAATGTGCTACTTTGTCGTCCTTACCCTGCAATACAATTTACTACTGACAACTATACTATTATTTTTCTAACACTTAAAACTTCTTTAAAACCCTCCTCATTCTGTATCAACAACATAACTCTCGTGCAGAAATTCCTAATCCCTATGTATAGTATCAATATGCAAGAAAGATTGTAAAAACATTATTATACAAGGACGAGACACTAAATTGAAAAATATTGATTCTCCTAATGCATCACAAAAACATAAAAATAAATCAAAGAGATGATTTTATGTACACATGTAATCATTGTAAAAAGAAATTTAATAATGAGCCTTATAAATGTTCTAATAATAGAAAATACTGTAGCTTTGAGTGCGTTCCAGACACCACAATCGATAAGCCTTACTCTTTTCAATATTTTAACCTTATGAGTGGTATAAGAGATATTGAGTTAGATATTGAAAACATTAAAACCCTTTACGATAGGATTGAACTAGAAAATGAAATTGAAAGATTATCAACTTACTACGCCATTGAAATTTATGGAGATTCTGAGGGACTGTTTTATAAACGTCAAATTAGCCTTCTTCTTGAAACCTTAGATGAACTATATAATAAGGTTCATAATATATTTATGGAAACTAAATACGCTTCAATGCCCTCTGTAATTATTCATTGGGAAGATTTAAGTAGGATAATTGGAGAAGAGAATGCGAACCTAATCTTTGATATTTTTAAGGATGGGTTAGATACGTTTATTTTTGACAATGTTTATTTCACCTGGCCAGAATATAAGTGTAAAACCATTGATTTTACTTATTATGAGGACAAATTAAAATTTGCTACAATGCGTGATGCAGAAAGTGTAGGAAAACTTTATCGTGATAGTTTTAATGATTGTTTTGGTGAATCTATACTTGATCTTACTGCAGATCAATTAGTGGAGCTAGAAATTTATACAGATTGCATTGATATTCTTAATCTTTATCACTGTGTTGTATGTGGAGGGTGGGAGCCATGGGAGCGCTTTACGTTTTATGACAACCTTAAGCTTTATAAATGTGATGAGCACTGTGGCTGCGAGGTATATGACCACCTCTACCTGGATGAATTTTAAAATTAGGATTTTATTGTAATAGACTTTTTCAAGGTCAAAATCATTTAGGGGGAATCGTTTATGGTTAAAAACGTTAAAATAGAATGGCAAGAAATATACTATCCATCAGGCTCACTTAAATACGTAGGATTTACTAAAATAGATTCTAAGGTAAATGAACTAATACCCTGTGGACAAGGAATAAAATACTTCGAAGATGGTAAAAAGAATATGGAAGGAAACTTTGCTGATTGGTTTATTGAAACAGGTACAGAGTACTATAAAAATGGTAACATAAGATTTATAGGAGACTATAACAAAGGCCCAAGAAATTATTATGGACCCAGATATTTTGTTTTTGGTAGATTATTCAATGAAGCAGGTAAACTTTGGTATGAAGGTACTTTTAATATTAAACATAGCTTAATAGGGTATCCTTTATTCAGAAAAGAAGAATCTTTTAAATATGGTACGGAGTTTAACAACGATGGAACGGTTAAACGAAATTATATAAATGGCGACGGTGTAAATTATTTTATGTATTCTCTTCCTTTAAGCAAAATAATTTACACCCTCTCTGCAGGCTCCATTTCTTTCTAATCTACTTATTTAATAAATCATTTGTCCATATTGGAATATTTTTATCTTTCCAGATTAGTTTACCACCCTTGAACTCAATTATTTCCTTAAATATTTCTGTATTATCATACACACTGATTTCATCGCATATTTCAATGGCCCCTTTTAAATTCTTTAAAGAGGCATAATACCTTCTTTCAATGGTATCTTCAGGTATTCCATGCCCACCTTTACTAACCCTCTGCTTAACCCTATCTTTTGCAATTTCTGGGTTTTCAACCCCTATATAATTCATCACTATATAAAATCCATTATCTTTTGCAATCCTTATATTTTTTATTATACTTCTACCCGATAGTGTGGTCTCTTGGTTAAATGATATTTCTTGTGAAATATAACTTTTTATCAGTTTCACTGCTTCCCTAGCACATTTCATTTGAAGATTATTATCTTGCCAAGAACCTATACGGGATACAATTTCATCAGTATTTATTCTCTTTTCATCTTTATTTTCATTATAATATATCGACTTATATATTGAAGTTTTACCAGCACCATTGGTACCTGCAAATATTGTGTACGTTGGCATAATTATTTACCTATTACCTTTTGTTGTTCTCTTTGAAGCACCATATTAGATAACATCATATAAAAATCTTGCTCTTGTTTACTCTTTGCTTTCCTGAATAAATCCTTTAATTGACTATAAGACATGCCTAGGAAAATGTCATATATTTCGTTATCTCCATCTCTCATATCTGTTACCTCCAATTGCACTATTTATATAATATTATATACCAATATACTAAAATAATAAACAGCTCTTATAACATCCATTCTGTATCTTTTACAAAAACACCAATGAAAAGCCCAGTATACAACGTACCAGAATCTTATTTTTCACGCTATATAATTTAATAGCTTTTTAGAAAGTAAAACCTGTACGCGCTGCTTCCAAATTTTACAATGGGGGCTATCACATAATCATTAAATCCTGAACCAAAATTGTATCGTGTAAACCATATTCGTCCAGTAGCAGAAAGGGTTAAGTGTTGCTCCACCTCTTCATTGGGATGGGGGCAAGTGTTGTGGCAAATAATGTCGGATATTATTTGTGTTTTCTGTATTTGAATCGGCAGCCTCCTTGTCTCTAAAATGACATTTTAATATTATAATTTGAAAATAATCTTTAATGCTACTGTTGAAAGCTGTTTAATTCCTTTGACACCATTCTTTTTTACTAAAGCTACAACTGGTGCCATTATTGCAACGGCAGCCAGACCTTTTTTAAATCCACTAGCTGCACGTTCTACAACTTTATGGTCATCTTTATTAAGCTTCTTATTCTGGAATTTCTTCTGTTTTCCCATTTGCTATCACCTCCAACAACTTCTCTCCGCTTACTTCAATAGATAAACAATCATACTGTTTTGCTTCTTCCAAGCAGGCTTGCTTTTCAGTCGTTAAATACTCTGCTGAATAATCATATATACCCTCGAACTTGCAATATTTATGAGCAAATTCAATGGTTTTTAATTTACTAAAATCAATAGATTCCATGTATTCAATGCTGATATTAAACACCCTTTCAGCATTTTCATTATCACCAACAACAGCATATGAATCAACAATCATCTTTGTTGCTTGGAGATATAAATCAAAATACTCTTGTATCTCCTGATATTCATCATCTTTACCTTGAAGGTATCCATTGCTTGCAAATTCTCGAAGGAACCTAACAACTGATGATTTTGAAACCACCTCATAGTCTGTTATTCTCTGCTTCAATATTTCAGCAAGTTGTCCTCTTGAATCAAAGACGCTTTTCCTTCCTAGTTGTAATGCAAGATTGCGACTTCCTTCATCCTTTTGACTTAGAGCTAATAAAATCTGGTCTTTGCCTGAACTTAGTAAGCCAATTCTATCTCCTTTTTGTCCCTGCTCAATTCGCTTGACGATATTTAGTGTTCGTTCCATCAACTGTGACAATTCATTAATTTGCTTTTGCATACACAAATTGTGATATCCCATTGTCATTTCTTGAAAAGGATTCCCTTGTATGAATTCTTGTTTTTTGATAGACAATGGAGTAACAATTTTATTTCTGCCATCTTCACCAATTTTCATTAGCGAAGGCCACATTTTTCCTGTCTTCAAGTTTTCCATCATATTGTAATCGCCTGAATCTAACCCAGCCTGAAACTCACTGGGAACTTGAACAACATACTCAGCGCCTTTTTTTACATTATGAATTATTTCATTAATGTTCACGTACTGAAGCACTTTGTCTAACATACCTTCAAAATCAATATCAGCTGAAAGCTTATTGATACGGAGAACCTTTCCAAAGACTGCAACATCACTATCGTTGTTTTGGGTTGAAATTTCACTGTCCGTATCAGCTTTAATTAATTCATCCATATCATTTTCTCCTGTTCTATAGTATTTATATTTCTTTCAATTCTATCTCTGTAAAATAAAAACTTATGCTGTTAATATATCCTTTTTAAAGAAATCTTCTGCTATCTTATCCAGCTGTTCTGCAATCTCATCAAACGGTAAATTTAAATCCAGTGTCTTAATGCTTATTTTATTACCACTCATCTGGAAATCACAGTCAGGAGTAATATCTTCATCTGTTTTTGCATACAGTAACATACCTGCAACATCGCCTGCATTATTTCCTAACTCTTTTTTTACATAAATATCTCGATTCTTAACATATGTGAAAATCTGATATAAGTTATTTGAATGCAATGTTCGTTTATCATTAGCAACAGAGCTTGTCCGTTTCACTTCCAATCTCTGTAAGGGGCCAGACCCTTGGGTAATTATATTATTTTTAACTTATTAATACTATTTTTCATATTTGATAATTCAAACCATCCATATATAACTTCCTATATTTATAAAGTATCCATAAATTACAATTCTACATTAATTCCCAAGTTCCTTTATATGTCGTACCATTTTTGTTAAAATGTGCTACTTTGTCGTCCTTACCCTGCAATACACTTTACTACTGATCACTAAACTATTATTTTTCTAACACTTAAGACATCTTTTAAACCCTCAACATTCTATATCAACAACATAAACCCTCGTGCAGAAATTCCTAATCCCTATGTATAGTAGCAAACAGAACTTGTCCACTTCGTTTCCAATTTCTGTAACGGGGTCGTGTCAGCCGCCTAGAAAAAGGTAATCAAGTGGTAACATATCTAAGTATGAACCGTAGCTACATGTTTAGCAAAAAACATTCGCTCATAAAAACCCCCGAGGAACGTGAACAAATTATAAATACAATTTGTTTTGCTAAAGTATCCATAAATTACAATTCTACATTAATTCCCAAGTTCCTTTATATGTCGTAACATTTTTGTCAAAATGTGCTACTTTGTCGTCCTTACCCTGCAATACACTTTACTACTGATAACTATAATATTATTTTTCTAACACTTAAGACTTCTTTTAAAACCTCAACATTCTATATCAACAACATAAACCGACCTGCAGAAATTCCTAATCCCTATGTATAGTATGAACATACAAGGAGGATTATAAAAAACTTATTATACAAAGCGGAGGCACTAAATTGAGAAATATTGATTCTCCTAAAGCATCACAAAAACATAAAAATAAATCAAAGAGGTGATCTTATGTACACATGTAGTCATTGTAAAAAGAAATTTATGGAGATTCTGAGGGACTGTTTTATAAACGTCAAATTGGCCTTCTTCTTGAAACCTTAGATGAACTATATAATAAGGTTCATAATATATTTATGGAAACTAAATATGATTCAATGCCCTTTGTAATTATTGATTGGGTAAATTTAAGTAGAATAATTGGAGAAGAGAATGCGTGCCTAATCTTTGATATTTTTAAGGATGGGTTAGATACGTTTATTTTTGACAATGTTTATTTCACCTGGCCAGAATATAAGTATAAAACCATTGATTTTACTTATTATGAGGACAAATTAAAATTTGCTACAATGCGTGATGCCGAAAGTGTAGGAAAACTTTATCGTGATAGTTTTAATGATTGTTTTGGTGAATCTATCCTTG
>JBLHPD010000063.1:0-21950 GCA_047624165.1 Clostridium sp.
GATCGTCTTTTCACATGGCATAATTCATATAGTAAAATGATTACTGAGGTAGCTAACGAAACTAGTACTGTGCTAATAGATGTACGCTCAGAGTTCTTAAAGTGCAGCGATTATAGCCAGCTTTTATGCAAAGATGGGATACATCCGAATACCGATGGTCAATCATTAATTGCATCTGTAATATTGAAATTTATAAAAGAAAACTATAATTTTTTGTTACAGGATTGAAAAAGCATCTAAATCAAATTAAACATAGCTAAAGCAATAACCAACGCTATTATACACGCTATCACTGGTATTATAATTAATTTAGTTCTCTTACTAGTCTTTTTATCATCTAGTGAAAGCGTTTTGGAATTCTCAGTAACAGATTCTTGAGAATTCATAAACATTGTTTTTTCGTATTCTCCATCAGTCATAATAGCATTAAGCTCAGTAATCATCAGTTTTACATCACTATAGCGACTTCCAGGCTCTATAGATGAAGCCTTTTGAATAACTTTAATTAATCTCTTATTCACATGCTCAGGATAATTTTCCTGAGTCATAAACTCTATAGGCATGCTTATGGATTTTCCTGTAAGCATAAAAAACATAGTGACACCAAGAGAATAAATATCCGTTTGAGCATTTGATTGAGTGCTTGCAAGTTGTTCTGGTGCTATGTAACCCATGGAGCCTAAAATCATAGTATCACCTTGTTGATTTTCCTTACAGGTGCGTGCTATTCCAAAATCGATAAGTACTACCTTGTTGTTCGTCTTTATCATTATATTAGAAGGCTTTAAATCCCTATATACAATAGGTGGATTAAAGCTGTGAAGGTAAGATAATATACTACACAACTGAAGTGATATGTCCGCTACAATCTCAGTTGTAAGCGGTCCATTTGCGTCCAAATGCTCCTTTAAGGTCTTCCCTTCAATGTAATCCTCCACGATGTATAAATTATCCTCTTCATGAAATATATCAATAATTCGTATAATTCCTATGTGACTTAAGTTTTTTAGTATATTAGGCTCCGCAAGAAAATCTATTTTGCTTTTCCATTGATCATTTACTTCCTTTACTGCCCAAAAATTTCCTAATCTAGTATTCTTGCAGAGATAAACCGTCCCCATACCGCCTTGTCCTAAAACCTTTATTATTTCGTATTTTTTATCTAGAATTTGTCCAATATTTAACATGTTCTCACCCCCAATGTCAAAAACGTCTAAATAAATGTATAAATGTTTTTTTAAGGAAAATCATATCATAAAAAGGTACCTTTTATTTTATGATAATTATTAACTTATCTACATTTTTACTAGAATCAATAGTAACTTCTTTTAATGTTAGATCTGACATTAAAGCTTCTCTAATAATTTCTTCAACTTCTTCTTTTCTGTCCATATAAAAAGCTTGCCTATTATAATTTACCATTGAATAATTCTTACTATTTTCTAATAATTTTTTTTCAAATAAGGTAAGTGTATCAAATGCCTTAATCTCTATTATATTTCCACTAATAAATACAGTTATATCCTTAGGACCTTTCCCTGTATTTGTCTTAATAAATCTTGCAAACAAATTTTTAATTTTTATTTCCACTTCAGTTTTCAATGTTTTACTAAGAATAGTATTATCATTTATAATAGTTTGATCTTGTCTATGTGTAAATACTTTACAAGCTGCATTTTCTAGAGCTTTCATCAATTCATCATTTTTTATAGGCTTTATTACATAATTATCTATTCCTACATTTACTACTGAAAGTATCGTTTCAACATCTGAAAAAGCTGTAGTAATAATTATTGCACAGTTTTTATCTATTTTCCTTATTTCCTTTGACATTTCTATTCCGCTCATTTCTGGCATCTTAAGATCCGTAATAACAATATCAGGATTAAATTCTTTAAATTTATTTAACCCATCTTCTCCATTCTCTGCTAGATATAATTTACCAACTCTTCTTTTCAAAAATATACCTAGTTGCTCTCTATGGGATTCTTCATCTTCCACATATAGGACTTTTAAGTTAGAGAGTAAACTTTCTTCCTGTTTAATAAGCATCTTTATCACTCTCCTTTACTGGAATAGATATCTTGAAACAAGCTCCATCATCTGTATTAGAAAATTTTATACTTCCATTAAAATTCTTTTCAATAATCATTTTGGACATATATAATCCAAGCCCCGTCCCCTGCTTATTCTGTTTTGTAGTAAAATACGGTTCAAATATCCCTTTTGCTATTAGTTCATCAATACCTCCAGCATTGTCTTTTATTTCCACTGTATTAAAAAATTCATTACTTGTTATTTCAATTTCAATTTTTTTAATTTTAGTATTAGATTCTACTAATGCATCAATAGCATTATTAATTATATTGAAGATTACTTGTGAAAAATGATTTGAGTATCCATATGCCTCAACATCATCAGTTTTTTTCACATTAATTTCTATCTTATGAAACTTAAAATTTTCTTCTATTAATTCCATAGTAGAAACAATGCTGTCGTATAAAGAAAAATTTCCTTTATCCATTATAGGTTTAAAAAAGTATCTAAAATCATCTATGGTTACAGACATTTTATCAATAAGTTTTCTTGATTTTCCAATTAATTTATCTAGTGTTTCTTTATCTAAATCATTATATTTATGCATATCTTCTATATTTGTTATAATAAGCCCTAATATACTAAGCGGCTGTCTCCATTGATGTGCAATATTACCAATCATTTCACCCATAGCAACAAATTTTGATTGATAAATCATTAGCGCTTCTTTTCTTTTATTCTCATCCATTTCGTTTTTAAACATCTTTTCTAATTTCATATTTATTTTTTCTAATTTAACAATCATTTTCTGATTGTCATTTTCTTTTATAACCATGTCATTATTATTAATTAGTTCAAAATATTCTTTCTGTTCACCATCAAGAGAAATTTGAGATGCTACTTGATTTATTATGCCTCTAAACCTCTCCTCACTTCTACTTAAAGTCTCTTCTTCAATTTTTCTATTTGTAATATCTCTAGAAATCAATACTAATTTTTCTTTATTATGAAGTTTAAATAGCCGTGCATTTATCTCTACTGGTATAGCTCTGCCATTCTTTGTTTTAAGAATAGTTTCAAATAATATTGTTTCTTTTTTAGTTAATCTATTTTTAATTTCATTAATTTTCTCATCCTTTAGTCCTATATCTATGTCATAATACTCCATAGTACATATTTCTTTCTTAGAATACCCCAGTTCCATGCATCCTTTATCATTAATTTCAAGAAAATTTCCAAAGATTTTCTCATTTGTATTTAAAATAAAAATGCAATCGTTACCACTGCTAAACAATACTTCATATTTCTCTTTATTTTTAATCAGTTCAATTTCAAGTAATTTTCTTTCTTCGATGTCTTCTTTTAACACTCCATTTAGAGTTTCAACTTCTTTTACATATTTAGCCTCTACCTCAAGTCGACTTTGATTTTCTTTAATTTTATAAATATATCTTGTTACCAAAATAAAAATCAATATAATAAAACCAGATAATAAAAGTATATTATATAAATTTTTCTTAATAATATTTACAACGTCTTTATAGTCCATGGTTACTGTTACTACCCATAACTCATCTCCTATAAAAGCAGGAGAATATGCACTGATTTTTTTTATCCTAGTATGATTTTTATCACCTGGCCATATAGAATAATATATGTTTACACCTTTTCCTCCTTCCTTTTGTTCTTGAACAATTTTGTCGAGTTCTGACCAGTCATATTCTGGAAATTCACCTCGTCTTGCTTCCATAACATTTTCACCTATATCATCACCATTGGGATGCATTAAAAGCACTCCATTTTTATCCTTTACAGAAGCATATCCTTTTTCTCCAATTTTTATAGGTTTTACAATTTTTTTATATAAAGAATTTATACTTAGTTTACTTCTTATAATCCCTTGAAATTCATTTTCATAAAAAATAGGTTGAAGTAGACATATCGTAGGGCCTATGTTTTTTTCAAATTGTATTTTTCCCATTGCAACTTTATGCTCTTTTATAACCTCTCTCACACCTGGATAATCAGAAAGGTCTTTACCTGCATTCTCTTTATCATCAAAATCTAATGTTTCTTTTTTTAAAAGAATACCATTTTTATTTAATAATTCTACTGATTGAAGGCTGGTTAGTTGACTTCTAAAGTATATTTCTATAAAGTCTGTTTGAAAATTTGTACTTTTATTTTTTAGTAAATTATTTAATTTTTCTTTAAATTCATTATTTTGAGATATAATGAATATATTTAATTTTTGTTCATCAATATAATTTTCCAAACTTCTTGCTATCATTTCTGAAATAGTTAATATGTTTTGTTGCTCGTTATGAATTATCGAATCCCTAAAGTTTTTATAATTAAACCATATTATAAAAAATATAAGACACAATAAAATTATATTAGAAAAAAGTATTACCATATATTTGTTTGTATTTTTACTTTTACTTTTAAATTTTACAAATCTATTTTTCACAAAAATAAATTCCTCCCTAAATTATATGTACTTAATTCTCTATAATATCTTTACTATATAGTCTCACCTAACCTAATAGTATTATATCATAAATTCAAATAAAACGTCATTAAAGGTTAGCAGTAACTACTCTGCTAACCTTTAATGTGTATATTGTTTAAATTTAACACGTATTAAAATTTAAGGATATTACTGTCTCTTTAATAGTATTTTCTTTTTAAATTTTGAATACTATATATATCCGACATTGATGACCCAAAATCCTTTTTGCCTAAAAAAAATATCCCAATTAAAAACTAGGATATTTAACATTTTATGTTTGTCAACAATCTGACATTAAATACTATATTACTGCATAAAATTTTAACTTTTATACTGCTTGTGCTTTACTCTTTTTTATCTTTGCCGAAATAAATGGCCATAAAATTGATAACACTGTTGCCACTAAAAACATAATTGATATTGGATCCCCTACAAATATACTGTAACTACTGTTAGATAGAATCATAGATTGTCTAAATGAAACTTCCATTTTTGATCCTAAAATCAAAGCTAATATAAATGTAGCCACTGGTATATCTAATTTTTTAACGAAATATCCAGCTACACCAAATAATATAATGATATAAAAATCAACTACAGAAAAATTAATAGCATACGTACCTATAAACCCTAAGCCTATAATAATCGGTAATAATATTCTTACAGGTGTTTTTAATATTTTCACTAACTGAGTTGCAAGTGGAATATTCATAATGGTTAATAAGATATTACTAACATACATACTTGCAATAACACCCCATGCGATTTCTGGCTGGGTTGTAAAGAAAAGTGGTCCTGGTCTAACTCCAATCATCATGAGCCCACCAAGCATAACAGCAGTAGTTCCAGATCCAGGTATGCCTAGGGCCATCATTGGAATCATAGCTCCAACAGAAGCAGCATTGTTTGCAGCCTCTGGTGCAGCAAGACCTACAATATTTCCTTTTCCGAAAGATTCCTGATCTTTTGATAAGTTTTTTTCAGTTGCATATGCCATCATTGAGGCAATAGTCGCTCCTGCACCTGGTAACACTCCAATAAAGAATCCCATTGGTGAACTTCTAAGTATAGGCATAAGGCAGTCCTTAAACTCTTTTTTCGAAATCCATACTTTACCAATATTTTTCATCTTCTCGCTTTTATGACCATCTTTATGTTCATGGATTAATTCATCAAAGTTAATATATACTTCACCAATTGCATAAAATCCTATAATTAGAATAAGAAAATCTATTCCTCCAGCAAGCTCTGGTATACCCATTGTAAATCTACTTGTACCCGTAAGCATATCTATCCCAATAGTACTAACCATAAGCCCTAAGAATGTAGCAAACATCCCTTTTAACATCTTTCCCTTTGCTATAGCAGATGTTGCCACTAGCGCAAAAATCATTAATGCAAAGTACTGTGGTGGTCCAAATTTAATAGCTACCTTCGCTATAGGGGCCGCTAAAAACGTCATCATTACAACACCAATAGTACCACCTATACATGATGCAATCGCTGACATTGCCAAAGCTTCTCCTGCTTTACCCTTTTGTGCCATAGGATATCCATCAAATGTTGCTGCAATGGCTGCTCCATCACCGGGTGTGTTAAGAAGAATGGATGCCCTAGAACCCCCAAACATTGCGCCAAAATAAATGGCTGTAAGAGTAGCTAATGCTGTAACTGGTTCCATTGAAAATGTTATTGGAAGTAATACAGCTATACCGGTAGCAGGTCCTAATCCAGGTAGCATACCCACAATTGTACCAAACAAACCTCCAAACATTAACCATAATATATTCGTAATACTTAATATTGCTCCAAAACCTAGTGCTAAAGAATTTAATATATCTCCCATAATTTCACCCCTTTCTCGTTAAAAATGTAATATTCCGCCTGGTAAAGAAATCGCTAGTAGCTTAGCAAAAATACCATAGCTAGCTACAGCGAATATCACCGCTACGATAGAATTAGTTTTTAATTTACCATTGTTAATTACACTGAGTAGTGCAAACATCATTACTGCTGTAGAAAGAAGAAATCCTACTGAATCAAAAATAATTGAATACATAATAAAAATAACAGTACACATTGCAATAGTTTTCATTACTTTTTTATCTAAAAAAAGTTTTTTAATTGTATATCCCTTTTTATAATCTTGAAGAAAAATAATAACAGAAAATATAATAGCTCCTAACAATATAAGCACAGGAAACGACTTAGTTCCTGAAACAAATGTATTCCCCGCTTGTGCAACTCCCATGATTCCAAAACCATATATTGCTGAAATAATTAATCCAGCAATTGCAATAATTTTATTTTCACTCATATTTTCACCTCCCATAATTTAATTTATTTTTTAAGCATTGGCAAATAACTTACCAATGCTTGAAAATTACTTTTTAAGACCTACTTTTCCTGTAATGTCATCATAAGATTTGAATTCTTCATCCCACATTGCCTGAGTATCTGCACTATTTCTATAGTAAGATAACCAGTTATTTGTTGCTAAAATTTCCTTCCAATCATCTGTAGCTATAGCTCTCTCAATTAAATCATCCCACCATGCGACTTCTTCATCTGTCATACCTGGTTGAGCAAGTAGTCCTCTCCAGTGTGGAAATACTACGTCTATTCCTGACTCTTTTAGTGTTGGAACTTCTGAGAATACGCCTCCCATTCTTGTATCAGCTGTAACAGCAAGAGCTCTTATATCTCCATTTTTCAAAAACTCTACTCCCTCTTGAGCCCCTACAGGTACAACATCATAAAATCCACCAATTAATCCTGTCAGTAATTCTCCAGTAGTAGTAGCCATAATATTTTTATCAAGTTCTTTAATATCGACCCCTTGAGAATCGGCAGCAGTCATAAATGATAAATGATCATCATTTCCTTTTCCAGGCGCAACTGCAATTTTCAGTGAAGATGGATCCTTCTTTAATTGTTCGAATACTTCGTTAATAGTCTGAAATTTAGAATCCGCTTTTACATAAATAGCAATCCATTCATTCGTTAATGTAGCAACCGGTTTTAAATCAGAAGTTTTTTGAGCGCCCTCTGTACCTGTTAATTCATTTGTGTATATATAAGATGAATCCAAAGCAACCTGATGCGAATTTTTTTTGTTAATTAAAGATGCCCATGCTACAGCACCACTTCCACCTGGCTTGTTAGTTACTACAACGTTTATTCCTGGTGCAAGATCATTATCTTTGATAACTTTTTGTAGTGCTCTGGCTGTTGCATCCCATCCGCCACCTGGGCTAGCAGGTGCAATAAGTTCTACTGTTTTCTCTGTTGGAAAGCTACCTCCTGTCTTGCTTTGACAACCTGTAAAAGCTGCCATGACCATAGATAAACCTAATACTAATGCTAACGATTTTTTATACATTTTTTTCCCCCTAATAATTTAAATTTGTTTTAAATAACATTTTTTCTACACGCTTTTCTTACTATAACTAAAACTCTGCTAAAAATATTATAATAAAATAAAAAGGTCAGCACATAAACCTTTACAGTTTATTGTACTGACCTTATAAAGCCTAACTTAAATAGCTATCTTTAATCACTGTCATCTCGAACATTAAATTTTAAAATCAAAGCAATATTTAGCGAAAACCTTTTCATCTTAAAATACTTATAAAATCATACTTACTTTAAGCCTTTATTTACGCTTTATTCATATCACTTCTTTATGATAGCATGCATAAAAGATTATGTCAATATATAAAAATTCTTTTTAATAATTGTTCACCTAGGATTGTTCCTGTGTTACCCCCTGTTATTTATGGTATATCTATTATATAATAATTATTAATTAATTTGATAAATTGGAAAAATAGAAATCGCCTAAAAATTTGAGCGATTATGGTTATTTAGAAAGGAGCATTATATTGGATAAAAAAGCTTATAATAAAAAAAATAAAGAACAACTAAAAAAGGTATTAACGCAGACTCAGTTTGAAGTAACTCAAGAAAATGGCACAGAGCGCCCTTTTGTGAATGAATTTTGGAATAATAATGAACAAGGTATCTATGTAGATATTAATAGTGGAGAGCCACTATTTACATCTCTTGATAAATTTGATTCAGGTTGCGGGTGGCCTAGCTTTACGAAGCCAGTGGATGACTACTACGTAAAAGAAAATAAAGATATAACCCATGGAATGATGAGAACTGAAGTAAGGAGTAAATATGGTGACAGTCATTTAGGACACGTATTCACCGATGGTCCACGCGAAAAAGGTGGATTAAGATATTGCATAAATAGTGCTTCACTTACGTTTATACCAATTCATAAGCTTTGTGAAGAAGGGTATGGAGAGTATTTAAAAATATTCAAGAAATAATCAAAGAGCCCCCGTGATGTTCACGGATGACTCTTTTTTTTATTAATTTATTGATTCCTCGCTATATGTCTTATAATTAGGAGAATCTTCACCAACTAGTTTATTAAGTTTCCAATTATATCCATTAGTGCTATCGTAAACAAGGAAATATAATGCTACAAAAGAAACACTTTTACTGTTTTTTTCATCTATATAATTTATACTTCCATAAACATATTTTATATTTTCAAAGCTTTTCTTAAATGATATCTTAGTACTTTTAAAGCTCTTCGCTTCCTCTGTTGTTATTTTATGGTTATTAGACCACCAGAAAAGTTGATTACTTCCTTCAATTTCAGCATTAGTAATAGTAGATATTATTGTGGAGTTAGTCATATCGGTTATTTTTCCACTTTCAATTACAGTTTTCGATCCATCTAATAAGGCTATCTCGCTGAAAGATATTGAAAAAGTATAATAAGTTGCTAATGCTAAGTTAATTTCTCCTGCCAGATTTTCTCTCTTAGCAGTAACATTTAATGTTCCCTTTTCTTCATCAAATTTTTTACCGACTATATTAATACTATTAGTAAAGCTATCCTTTACAGTAAACCCTTTACCTCCAAAAAAACTTGAGTAGGATAGGGTTTCTTCAAATCCGTGTTTTCTTATAGGTTCAAGAACCCTTTCATCTGAAAAAGTTGGTGATAAAACTACTTTAAAGTCCTCATTACTATTTTTTTCAATGCTTGCAATCGACCAAACTTCATTTTTAAAAATAAGATTACACCTTATCTTCCCTGTAGTAGCCAGAAGCCCGCTGTCTATAGCTGTTGTCACTAGAATAGCTTCTTTCCCGTTTTCTAAATCCGGTGTTCTTAAACTTATACCAAGACTTTTAACATCTTTGCCACCTAATGTTATTGTTGTATCTGCAACAGTGGTACTTAATTTTTTTAATCCATCTAAGAATTTCTTTTGATCCATTCCTACCACTGGTTTTAATTTAGTAACGCCACTCAGTGCAAAATCATTAAGTTTCCATTGCTTTTTACCTTCATATGTATATACTAGTGACAATAATGTACTTGCCTCAATTTCACCATTGTTCAAAGTTAATGTTACTTTTATCTCTTCTTTACTCTTGTCTTTATTCCTACTATCTATACTGAAACTTTTTATATAATCTTTGTTTATTTTTATGCTTGTCCCTTTAGGGAGTGTTACTACTTTCCCCATTAAGTCTTGTCTTATTCTCACTTCATCTACCGGTTTAACAACAAAATATGTATATGCTAACGCTCCTCCTGCAATAACAAGTAACAGTGCTAATATAGGTATAAATACTTTCATACGTATAGATATTTTTTTAAAACTTTCAAAAAACTTATCTCTATTATACTTCCTAATATCTCCTTTTGTTATTACAGGCATCGGTAACGTATCCTGATGTACCTTCTCTCTTATGTCCGCATCTGATATATTTCCCGTTTCTATAACTTTATCCGGGATAAGTTCAACTTCCAAATCAATTTTCTCTTCTATTTTTGATCCACAATATGGGCAAAAATTTAATCCGTCAATATTGGTAAATTCATTCTTACAGCTGTTGCAAATCATTTATTCCCTCCAAACATTTATATAAATCATAAATAAACAATATGTTTCAATATATTATAGCGTGTTTGAATATTATATTCAAACATATTCACGTTACTGATTACAAATATTATTAAAAAATATGATAAATAATAAGATAAATTATATAAATTTTATTAAATCAATTTAAAAAAATTAAGCGGAGAATGATCTCTGCTTAATTTCTGAAATATCTTTGTTTGCTTATTTGTTATTATCCACCATGTTTTTTTCTGCTGCTGCTACCATTCTCTTTACCATCTCTCCACCAACATTACCTGAATTTCTTATTTTGCTTACGGCATTACTAGTCACATCTCCCATATATACATTTTTGCTTTGAAAGTTTTCTAGTGCCATATCTTCTGCTACTTCCATCTTAAACTTTTCAAGTTTTCCAGCTGCTTCTGGTACTAATGTTCTTTTAGTCAATTTACTACCTCCTATAATATTATTTTCTAGATATCAAAGACATATTGTAATAAATTTTGTCTCTATCTTGTATATCTACCATTAGTATTTTTTAAAACGAATTTTTTATTCAAAATTAACTTAATTTTATTGTCTAATACACTCTAGGTATTCTTATAACCCTGAACAACAAAGCTTTACAACGAAAAAACTACCGAAATATATTCAGTAGTTTCACTTTTTACAGTATATTTTTATTTTTTAAAATAACTTTGTTTCGTCCTTCATTTTTAGCTTTATAAAGTTCTTCATCAGCAATTAAATACATATCTTGCGAGCTATCAAAATCTGAGATGCATCCAAATACTCCTCCTATACTAATGGTTACAGGGTAACACTCGTTATTCCAAATATAATTAATACCAAGCTTCTCAATAGAACTTCTAAGTAGCTCTGTAAGGTCTAATACATCCTTGAATTTAGTGTCTTTAATAAAGCATACGAATTCTTCTCCACCAAATCTTCCAACTATTCCATATCTGTTCCCCAAAACCCTCTTTAAACAGTCTGCAATTTTTTTAAGACATGTATCACCTTCAATGTGGCCATAATAATCATTATAACGCTTAAAATAGTCAATATCTATCATTAAAAGTGCTGAATTAATGGGTTCTATTTCGCTTTCCTTCCACACCTGGGAGAGATAATTCTTTACCCCTCTCCTATTAGGTATATGGGTAAGTTCATCAGAGATTACCTCTACTCTTAAATTTCTATTTGCTTTTTCCATTTTATCGAGAAGTAGGTTTTGATTCCCAATATCCTTCTCCAATTGTTTATTTAATTTTGTAATCTTTTCAGCTTCCTCTCCACTAAATAATTTATTAAGCTCAATTTTTATTATTTCAAGTTTATGAGAGACCACCGTTGTTTCTATTTCCTGTTCCATTAAATGATATCTTTTATAAAATTCAAGGGATAATCTAAAATCCCCTTTTCTTTCATAAAATTCAGTTATAATTTTATATATTTCACTTAATTTTTTTCCAGCATTTATTTCTTCTCCGTATATAATAGCTTTATATAGATACGATAAGAAAAGTTCTTCATTTTCAAGCATTTCAAGCTCTGCCATGTTTATTAGTACATATATTATAAAAAACTTATTTTCTATCCCCTCTAATTGAGAAAACGCATTATTATAACACTCTCTTGCCTTATCATATTCCTCGCGGATAAAATGAATTTTCCCTATACTGTTTTCAACCTCTGAAAGAGCAGTAATATTGTTATGATTAATTAAAATGTCATAACTTTTTTTATAACATTCAAAGCTGTAAGTGAAATCTTTCTTTCTAAAATATATCGCACCCATGTTTTCTAATATAACTGCTTGGCTAGTCATATAATCATATTTTTCACACAAATTGAATGCTTTATTGTAAAAACTTAATGCTTCTTCAAGGTTGCCAACTTCTTTATAAACCTCACCCATATTATTCAACACTTTACTCATCGTAAGATAATCTTCTGTCTCTTCTAATAGATGTAATGCTCTTAAAAAATTTTCAAGTGCTCGTTCATACATGGCATTATAAAAATATACAATCCCTATAAGATTCAAAGTTCCTGCTAATTCTATAGGGTTATCATAAATCTTAAATATCTTATAAGCGTCGAAAGCATAATTAAAACAATCATTAAGTTTTGTCATTGACCTACATGCGAGTGCCATGGCAAACAATGCATAAGCCTCTTCATGCCTTATCTTATTTGCTTTTGCAATATCATAAGCTTCCTTACTCATATCAAAAGCAAGGCTTGGCTGCTTAACTGAAATCTTTTTTGCCTCTTTGATTTTATTCATAACCGCTTCTGCAATATCCATTATAATAATCACCCCCCAGAATATAAAATTATTACATGGTATTTTTTAAAGCGTTAATCTGAAAATTTCTTTGTCATCAGTTTTTCTATTTGACTCGCCGTCATTGGCTTTATTTATATATTTAATTATTCTACATATTTTACATTTTCCCTTTTTATTTTAAGTTATATGCTAAAATTAGTCGATTTTGTATATACATGTATTTTTAAAATAAAAAAAAGGCAACCAAGTTAATCGCCCTTTACTAATGTAAATATTTTTTCTTTTGCAAATTTTAAAATAGAATAGTACATTGCTTAATACAAAACCACCGAATTATTATTATCTAATCGGTGGTTTCATTATTATACTACAATTTCATTTTCAATATCTTTATTTACAACACCATCTCTTAGGATTACAACATTTTTGGGGGCATCAATTAATACTCTGATGGTGCGGTCCTTAACTTTTATAAATTTGATTATAATATCATCATTAAATGTAATTTTTTCACCTGTTTTTATCCCTAATACAAGCATTTAACATCCTCCTTGACAAAAGATTTAATTGATTATCTCAATCAATTTCTATATCAGAATGTTATCATAAAAACAAGTAAGTAAATGTTTATTGTAATAATCCGCTCATTAAATGTATAAATTTCTACATTTTTTTTAGAAGATAGTCAAAATGCTGTTGCCTTATCTGCGAGATATTATAACTTATAGGTATTTTTATTTTATTCTCCATAATAAAAATATTGCCTTCTATCTTTAAACTATTTTCCATATTAACACAGTAACTCTTATGACACCTCATAAATCTTTCATCTGTAAGTTTAATACAAATTTCATCTAATTTACCATAAAATGTCAAAGTACTATTATTCTTAGTATGTAAATGAATACGCCTTTTTTCACTTTCTAAAAATGTAATATCACTAAATTTAATTTTAAAATTTCCTTGCTTATTTTTAATAGCCACATAATTATTATTATCTTTATTTATGCTTTCAATTACTTGCGACAAAGCATAATATAATTTGTGTTTATCAACTGGTTTTAATAAATAATTAAAAGCTTGAACCTCATAACTGTCAATAGCGTGTTCCTTAGATGAAGTTATGAAAATAATTCTACACTCTTTATCATATTCTCTAAGTTTTTTTGCAGTTTCAATTCCATTTGAAAACTCCATATAAACATCTAAAAATACTATATCTATATCTATATTATTCTTTGAGTTACTTATATATTCTATTAAATCGTCACCATCAATAAAGCTGGTGACTTTATAAGTTGTAGACCGATTTCCCATATATTCCTTAACCATACAAATTAAAACTTCATTTTCCCCTACATTATCATCACAAACTACAATATTTAAAATATTAATCACCTGCTTCTTATTTAAAATAGATTTGTACCTAACTTACCTCTGTTAAATTGTATAATATTTAATATAAAATTGCTATATAAATATTGTTTTATTAATGCATTTATTGTAGAATTAATGAGTATATTACAAAATTCATATATAACTAATCTTAAACTACAATTTTTAATACTAAAGGAGCAACTGATGCTTATGAATTCACTATTTGGTTTAATACCAGTGCTAATTTCTTATCTTCTAGATCTTGTATTTATATACATGCTTTTGACAACTTGTAGATCTAGAATCGTAAATATACTTACTTGGGTATCTAATATTATCTTATCATTTGGGTTATTCGTTATTATAACTAGATTGGGATTTATGAATGTGTTTGTGGGCTATCTATTAGGTTGCACAGCAATTGTTTGTGATATATTTCTTTTTAAAGAAGAATACTATAAAATAATATTTGTATCATTGGGAATATGGAGTATATCCTCCTTTTTTTCATCCGCAGCTATAAGTATATCTAACCTTTTTTTTAAGGCATCACCTTATATTGTATTTTCAAATCCATCACATAACGTAGTGTTTTTTAGATGTTTGGTTGATATTTTCATGTATATATCATTTATATATTTTTTTTATCTTTACATTAGAAAGCCTATGAGAAAGGTGTTAAATCTTTCTAGTAAAATAAATTATTTTTATTATACCATTCCTTCCGTTGCATTTGTTCTCTTTTGTGCGGTTTTTGGTCCAACAAAAGAACATAATACATTTTTGGGCTTTATTCTTATGGTTATTATGTTTTTTATAATAATCTCTTTATATTACTTAATATTTTCTTCAATATATCATACCTATAATAACGATTTACTTGAAATCAGGCTTGATGCTTCGAGTAAACAATACGAAGTGCAAAAGGAATATTATAAACTACTTAATGATGACATAGAAAAATCAAAAGCCCATAAACATGATATTCACCATCATTTATATACTATTTCCTCATTAACTGCTAATAAAGATTATGATACCCTTGAAAAATATATGTCAAAATTGATGTTTGTACATAAGGAAGTTTCCATCGATAGATTATCTATGCACCCTGTTGTAGATGCAGTAATACAAAGATATATACGTATTGCAAAAGCAAATAACATATTTATTTCAACTGTAATTAATATACCTGAAAATATAGCTATTGATAGCTATGATTTATGTATAATATTAGGAAACTGTCTTGAGAATTCAATAGAAGCATGTTCAATGATGGTAGAATCTTGTAATAGATATATTAGCGTTAAAACATCTATGGTTAGAAATAATTTACTTATTGATATTGAAAATAGTTTTAATGGGGTTATTAATATAGAAAATAGTATGATAATCACTACTAAAAATGATGGACAACCCCCTGGTATAGGTCTTAAAAATGTAAGGGCCATTGTAAATAATTATAAAGGAAATATGAATATCACTTATTTAGATAATAAATTTAGAGTTTCTATTATGATTTGCACTAAGTAAGTATCCAAAGCGTAGGTGATATAATTAATGTAAGTCTAGAATCTACTTTCGTTTTCTAGTGCATTATCATTGATAGTGCTCCTATGTCCATGATTACCTCCTAATATGCCGTATTATATTAAAAAGCCAGAGCTTTCACCCTGACTGATTAATATTACTTTATAATCTTATCAATTATCTTAATAATTGAAGAACTTGTTGTGGCTGTTGGTTAGCTTGTGCAAGCATAGCCTGAGCAGCCTGTGCAAGAATATTATTCTTTGAGAATGTTGACATTTCTTTTGCCATATCAACATCTCTAATTCTTGATTCAGCTGAAGTCATGTTTTCAGATGCAGTTCCAAGGTTTGATATTGTGTGCTCAAGTCTATTTTGGAAAGCACCAAGCTTTGATCTTTCTGCAGAAACACTTTGAATAGCATTATCAATAACTTCAATAGCAGCTGTAGCTTTATTAGCATCACTCAAATCAAGTGAATATTCATCAGTTACGTTATTAGTACCATTAGTAATATTTGCTGATGTTGTTACATAGGATGCGCCAGTAACACCTGTAGAAGCTTCTGATGAAGCACCACTAATTTTTATAGCCGCAGCTCTCATATCATTAACATCAACTGAGAAGTTTTGACCCTTATTTGCACCAATCTGCATTGTTAAAGAATCATCTTTTGTTCCCTGTATAACATTGAATGTTGCTGTATCGCCATCAGCCATACCCACTGCAGTTTTAACAGTTAATCCATCACCTAAATCAACAGTTCCGTTTGGATCTACTTCTTTTTGGTCAACTACTTTATCTGTGCCATCTTTAGTAAGCGTCATACGGAAATCATCTTCTGTTGTATTTGTCTGAACTGTAAATCCGTAATCGCCTTGTTTAACATCAGCATCAAAAGTAAAGTTGATTCCACTACCCATATCTATTGTCTTAGCGCCAGATATACTATATTTTGTTCCTGTACTTGCTCCGGTTGAATCCTGAATAACAGCTGTACTAGTTAAAGCCTCATCAGCAGTAAATTTATTTGAATAAGTACCTTTTGATGCAGTTGATAAAGCAATTGCATCAATGTCAGCTGTAACACCATTTCCTAAACTTAGATTTTTGGCATTAGCTGGATTGGCTAAAGACTCTGCCGATAAAGTAACTTTTGGTGAGCCTGTTACGTCAGCACCACCCTCTGTCTTAAGTTGTATATCATAGTTTGTATCTGTCTTTACTGTAGTATATAATGTAGTACCGTTAATAAATGCATCTTTGTCTACATCTAACTTAAATGTACCAGCTGCGGTATTACCATTGTCAGTATCTTTTAAAGCAATTGCTTGAGCAGCTCCCCCTGCAGTCACATCAAGTGTACCTGTAATTTTACTATTTGCTGAATCAGTTATGGTAACATTTTTAGTAATATCAAAATCTATAGCACCTGTTTCATATTTGGGAACTCCTGCACTTGAATCAGTGAATAATTTCCCATAATCTACATTCATGGAAATATCTCCAACTTTGACACTATTCACTCCACCAGTTGCTGAAACACTAAATGTACTAGAACCTATTTCAGTATTAGCTCCTCCTACATCATCTATTAGCTTTAAAGTATATGAAGGTTGATTATTTGATACATGAATAGTTGATGATGTACCAGCAACAAGAGCATCAGCATCTACATCCATTGTTATATCTCCACCATTTACAGTGAAAACATCATCGGCTCCTGTATCTCCTGCTGCATAAGTTTTACTATCAGTCTTAGTAGAATCAGTATCGCTTGTAACCGTAACAGTTTTACCAATATCAAAATCCATTTTAGCTCCATCATATGTTGAGGTTTCAGCTTGAGTTGCATCTAATAGGCTGTAGTCAATATCCATAGTTATATCACCTATAGTCACACTGTTCACACCTAAATTAGCTCCTCTACTAAATGTTGTAGACGCAATTATAGTGTTTGCTCCGCCTGCATCATTTACTAGACTAACAGTATAATCAGCAGAAACAGCGGCAGTTGTAGTCTTATCAGCTGCTAAAGCAGTTATATCAGCAATATCTAGCGTAAATGTGAAATTTCCACCAGCATCAGTAAATGTTTCAGTTGCTTGTGAACCATTTCCATTGGTGTCTGCTACATCGTGTAAATTAGCATAAGCTATAGTTTTAGAATTTGTTCCATCACTAACTGTAATATCTTTAGCTGCATTAGTTGAAATAGTATATGTTCCAGCTTTTGTATTTGGATTATCTATTTGCATATTCGTTACACCTAAAGCTGCTACCCCTGAATTATTAGATGTTAAAGTATTTTGACCTGTTATCTGAATTTGTGCATCATTTACTTCAGCGAAAGTAGAATTTGACTTAATAGTGATGTTACTAACTGCACCATCTGTAATTGCTGTTTTTGCAGTATCATCAGCATTCGTTGACGGTACAATCCCTACCTTGGTAGATACTGTATAGTCTCCATCTGCGGGTTTAGTAGCACCTGCTGTCTTTACATCAGTTATTCCAGCAGTTGCCCCTACTGTTACTGATGAAGCTTTAGTTATTTGAATTTGTGCATCATTTAAAGCATCTTCAGCGAAAGCAGAATCTTTATCAATAGTTACATTGCTAATAACTGCATCGGTAACTAATTCACTACCAACCACATCTGCAACATCCTTTGTTTTGGCACTTGTTTCAATTTTATATACAGCATCTTTAGGTACATCAGTAGTATCCATAGTAAGAGTAGATAAGCCTGAAGTATTAACATCTGTTGCAGTCTGTTCTACCTTCTTATTTATTTCAATACTATAAACATCGCCATCTACTAAATTCGCATCAGCAGCCACAGTAATAGCATTGATATCTGCAATACCCGTAGTTTTTACAAATGTAGAGGCCGTCATAGCATTTTCTGTCTTTACTTCAATACTATAAATTCCAGCATCAAGTTCAGTATTAGTGCCAGTAACCTTATTGGCCACATTTGCTACACCAGTTGGATCCAGGCTTGATCCTACATCATTACTTTCTTTTCCTCCAAGATTTTCTAACTTAGCCTCATATGAACCGCTTGCAAGTATAGAACTTGAGTCTAATTTAATATTTGAAAGAGAAGTGCCGCTATAAACTGCTTTATTCGCATCTGTAGTATCAATAGCGGATCCAGTTCCAACTTTTATTGAACCATCTAATAATTTTTTCTTGTTAAATTCTGTTGTATTTCCTATACGATTGATTTCAGAAGTTAATTGATTTACTTCCTTTTGAATTTCTTCTCTGTCACCTGTTGTATTCGTATCATTTGATGCTTGAACTGAAAGTTCTCTCATTCTTTGCAATATGCTGTGAGTTTCATTAAGCGCACCTTCACCAGTTTGAATAAGTGAAATAGCATCTTGAGAATTTGCAGAAGCCTGATCAAGTCCTCTTATTTGGCCTCTCATTTTTTCTGATATAGCTAGTCCTGCTGCGTCATCTCCAGCCTTATTGATTCGAAGACCTGAAGAAAGTTTTTCCATTGACTTGCTTGAATTTGCTGAGTTGATTCCCATTTGTCTATTTGCGTTCATGGCACCTAAGTTGTGATTGATTATCATAATAAATACCTCCCTGATTTTTTTAAGTGGACATCTCTGTTCCACTGATTTATATTTAAGATTTCTGGACTTACCAACTGATTAATTGAAATTTGTACATATTTTTTTATAACAAAAAAGGAAGAGTTACAATCCTAACCATAATAACTATCTTGTTATTATGAATTGATGATTGTATTAACTCTTCCTTGAGGTAATGAGTAATGAAACAAATTATTTTACTTATACTACTTGTAATATTGCTTCTTTATTTTTATCTTGCACTCCATCTCTCAAGATGATTACATCCTTGGGAGCGTCTATGGATACCCTTACTGTGTTATCCTTAACCTTAATAAAAGTTATTTTTATGTTGTCGCCAATATTAATTGTTTCCCCCGTTCTAATTCCTAGTGCAAGCATTCTTCTTCCCCCTTTTTTACTCATTCGGTTTTTTAAAAAATAAAAAAGAGCCAATACAATAAATCTAAAATTAGATTTACCATGTATTAACTCTTCCTTGAACAATTATATAATTTTTTTACCTATACCATTATTATTAACATCCTTGTTAATAATATCATCATTAAATTCTTCTTTTTTGTTATCTAATACTTTTATCGTATATTGTTTCTAATACTTTAGTACTAAATTAAATTTTTTTATACCAATATGATGATATATTTGTTTATATTAAATTATCATAGCATAATTATTTATAAAAAATATCTAGAATTTTAAATTTTCTTGATTTAAGAATTTTAAATTTTCTTGATTTAAATTGACTATTTATGAAATGATGTTATTATAATGGAAGAAAAATAAAAAGCAGGAGGCGAAATTTTAATACATTTAATTTTAAAAATAAACTTTTTTGATTCTTATTTAGCTTACTTAAAAAGAAATCGATTACTTACTTGATTTATCAATTGATTTAAAAGAACTAAATATGTATCAACACAACATCACAAATTAAAACAAAGATAGTGTTTACACTATCAATTATAAGAGGGGGATTATTAAATGGATTTTGCTGCTTTAACAGGTTGGTTCGCGGGTAAGCTTTGGGGGTCAGGTTTGATATATCTTTGTTTGGGATCTGGTATTTATTTTTCAATACGAATGAAATTTCCACAGCTTCGCCTAATCAAAGACATGGTTCACCAATTGCTTGGAGGAAAGAGTTCTACACAAGGTGTTTCTTCTTTTCAAAGTTTTGCCATGGCATTAGGTGGCCGTGTAGGTGTAGGAAATATTGCTGGAGTTGCTACTGCAATATTCTATGGTGGTCCAGGAGCAATCTTTTGGATGTGGATTATTGCATTCTTAGGAGCCGGTTCGGCCTACGCAGAATCTGCTTTGGCCCAGGTGTGGAAAGAAGATATTGCTGGTGATTACCGTGGAGGTCCAGCATACTATATAGAAAAAGGATTGAAAAACAAACCTTTTGCTATACTATTTGCTATAGTAACCATTATAGGAAATGGCTTTACTGGCCCAGGTATCCAAGCGTTTAACATTGCAGAGACATCACAGACAGCTTTTGGTATATCTCCATATATTACAGGAATTTTTGTTGCTATTTTATTTGGTATAGTCATTTTCGGTGGAGTTAAAAGAATCGGTAACGTCGCTGGAGCAGTTGTTCCATTTATGGCAGCCGCTTATATAATAATTGCTTTATCCATTTTGGTTATAAATTTCAGAAATATACCAGCAATGTTTGGCTTAATCATCAGTTCTGCCTTTAATGCTAACGCAGCATTCGGCGCTGTGTTTGGAAATGCAGTTATGTGGGGAGTAAAAAGAGGACTTTATTCTAACGAAGCAGGAATGGGTACTGGCGCACAGGCTTCCGCTGCTGCAGAAGTATCTCACCCAGCAAAACAAGGTCTTGTTCAATCTTTCTCAGTTTATGTGGACACATTATTCGTTTGTACAGCAACTGCACTTATGATACTCTCTACGGGAAAATACAATGTTGAAAATCCTGCTGGTGGATTTTTAGTTGAAAATCTTCCAGGAGTTGGTGTTGGACCTTCCTTCGCTCAAGAATCTATAAACACAATGATTCCCGGTCTTGGAAGTCCATTTATTGCTATAGCAATCTTCTTCTTTGCCTTCACTACATTACTTGCATTTGCTTACTATACTGAAAGTAATGTTTCGTATCTATTTAAGAAGAGTAAGAATTTGAAAACTATTTCATTTATTACGAAAATAGTTCTAGTAGTATCTACATTTTACGGAACTATCCGTACATCAAGTATGGCTTGGAATCTTGCGGACATTGGTGTTGGAATGATGGCGTGGCTTAATATAATCGCTATTATACTATTAACAAAACCTGTTCTTGCAACTCTTAAAGATTATGAGCAACAAAAAAAGATGGGTTTAGATCCTGTTTTTGTTCCTGAGAGATGTGGTATTAAAGGTGCTGAAGGCTGGAATGACATCGTTAATCATAACTATCCTGATCAGTTAGCCGCATTGAAGGACAAGGTAGATATTACTAAGCACATGGATTCTTAGGGTAAGGACAATGTTGCCCATACTCATTAATCGAATAGAGGCTAACAATTAAAATGTTTTGCCCCTTTCACAACACCCTACGTACCGTTCGGTATAAGGCGTTTCATTAGTTTACAGATTTAACGTGGTTATAATAATCCGAAAAGAATAT
>JBLHPD010000064.1:0-21826 GCA_047624165.1 Clostridium sp.
ATATTTTTAATCTATCTGATGTTTATATTCGACGTTGTATAACCAAAACCCTTTTTGCCAATATAAGGAAATTATTAATTTGCAATGGCTGAGTAGTAACAAAATTTTTATATACGAGGAGGAAAATATTAATGACTAATAAAATATATACACACTGCGTGGACCCTGGACATGGTGGCAATGATCCAGGAGCAGTGGGTAAGCATTCTCATGAAGCTGATATTGTTCTAGTTATTGCTAAAATTGTAGGTAAGATTTTAGTAGAGAATGGACAAAAGGTAATATATACTAGAACTACAGATAAATATTTAACTTTATCACAAAGAGCAATAATATCAAATGACAACAAATGCGATACATTCATATCTATCCATTGCAATTCTTCTGTAAATAAAGGCGCTCATGGAGTGGAGACATTTTCTCATCCTATAAGTTCTAATGGCGCAAAATTATCTAAATTTGTGCAGGCAGAACTTGTTAAGGCTACACAATTAACAAATCGTGGGTCTAAGACTGCAAATTTTGGAGTTTTGAGGTTGAGTTATATGCCAGCTATTTTAGTTGAAACTGGATTTATTTCTAATGTTTCAGAAGAAAATGAGTTATTAAAATATAATTTTCAAGAGAAAATAGCACTCTCAATTGTCAAAGGAATATTTTCGTATTTGGGATTAACGTTTAATAAGGCTACGACAACCCCCACAAAACCTCCTACTTTAGAACGCATATATAGAGTGAGACTATCATGGGAGGATGTTAAATCTCAAATAGGAGCTTATTCTAATTTAAAAAATGCACTTGACCTTCTTAAAACTTTAGCCAATTATAAAGTGTTTGATGAGAATGGAAAGGTTGTTGGTGGAAATAATGATGTTTCTTTACAAAAAACTTTAAATAGATTGGGATTTAACGGTAAAAATGGTCTGAAGTTAAGCGAAGATGGAATTCTAGGTACTAACAGTATATTTGCTATAAAAGCTTGTCAATCGGCTTTGGGACTATCCGTTGATGGAATTGCTGGAGCAAATACCTTAAGTGCAATAAATTCTGTATTGGCAAAACCACTTCTTAAAGTAGGTTCAATGGGAATTGTAGTAAGATTTTTGCAGAGCAAATTGGGTATAGTTGTGGATGGTGTATTTGGAGGTAGTACTAGAAATTCAGTGATTATCTATCAAAATAGGAATGGTTTAAAAACAGATGGTTTAGTTGGAAATATGACTTGGGATAAGTTAATAATATAATGTGATGGTGCCACCCAAGTAGCTGGTTGAAAAAAATGTGAATAGATAATATCTCTTACTGAAAATGCAGGGACAGTTAATAATTAAATTATTAACTGTCCCAAATTCTTTGGTTTATTTCTGTTTTATTAGATCCTTAAATTTCAAACGCTTGCCGTAATGAAGTATAGCAGAGGAATATATTTTTATGGATATCCAAGCTATAAAAATAATCGTTATTACCAGGGAGAATAGTGAGGCTGCAATCTGCCAAAACGGAACTTCTGTAGCTAAAATTCTACAGGGCATGGAAAAAGGCGCGGAAAAAGGAATGATAGATGATAGGATTGCTATATTTCCTTCTGGCGCTGAAAGTGAAAAATACCCCATATAAAATGATATCAAAGATATTATAGAGATAGGCATAAGAGCTGAATTAACATCTTCTGCTTTACTAACAGTAGCTCCAGCAACAGCATTAATCATAGCATATAGGGAATAACCCAATATGAAGTATACAACTATCATTAAAAGACTATAGGGTGTGAAGCTAGAAAAATTAAACGCTTGACCAGCTATTGCAAAATTCTCAGGAAAAGTTAATTTATATACTAGTGCACCGGTAAATACAACTAGGAACAGTTGAATTAAACCAAGGAGACCCATAGCTGCACTCTTTCCAAGAATTATTTTTGATGGTTTTGTTGAGGTTACAAGTAGCTCCATTACTCTGGAAGTTTTTTCAGATGCTACAGACATAGCTACACCGTAACCATAAAAATAAATTGCAAAAAATAGCAACATACTTATAACAATGCTTGAAATATAGCTGTTCATTTTCCCGTTACCCAGTTCGTAAGTAGTAAAGGAAACATCACTTTGTACCAGTTTAGATATGTTATCAGATACGTTTGATGCCGTCAATAAGTCGGATATAAAAATGCTTTTTATAACGCGACTTATTTCATCAGGTCTTAGTCCGTTACCGGATTGTTTGACTACATAATTAAAAGTTGGTACATCACTTTTCATATCAAGAACTAGCAGAGCATTATTTTCTTCTTCCTTAACTTTAATTTTAATTGTATCAATATTGCTTTCAGTTTCGGACTTAAATTCGTATTCTGAAAAAACTTTGCCTAGTTTATTTAAATCTCCCTTTAGAATTCCCTTGGAATCAACTACAAACACAAATCCCTTAGGTTCTCCACTTGTGCTATCGCTTATCTGTTGGTCTGTCTTATTTTTTCCATCATTGTCAAAGTGTTTTATTATAGCTGGCATGCTAACTACTAAAACAGTTAAAATAAGTGTAATTATAGTTGAAACAATAAATGACTTTCTTCTTATGTTTTCCCTAAAGGTATAACCCAAAACAACAAAAAATTCTTTCATTATTATTCACCAACCTTTTCTATAAATATTTCATGAAGAGAGGGTTCACGAATTTCAAATTTATCGAGCCTTATTTTTGAGGCTATAATTTTTTCGAGAAGAGCATAGCCTTCCTCAGCTGATCTAATTTTAAACTCGTACCCTGTAGCGGTTTTCGATATAAGATTTATATTTTGGTCTTTTATAAGAGAATCAATTTCCTCTTGACAATTAACTGTAAGATTTGTTCTTCCATAACCAGCCTTTATTTCTTTTAGGTTTCCTTTTAATATAGTTTGTCCATCTTTTAATATTATAAGATCTTCACAATAGTCCTCAACGGATTGCATTTGGTGACTAGACATTATAATATACTTACCCTTGTCAACTAATTCATAAATTATACTTTTGAACAAATCAGCATTGACTGGGTCAAGACCACTTAGAGGTTCGTCTAAAATAATTAATTCAGGATCGTGTAGAAGTGCAGTTATTAATTGGATTTTTTGCTGATTACCTTTAGACAATTGCTCTGATGTAGAGTTTGAATATTCAGATACCTTAAGCCTATCTGACCAATAGTTTATTGCTTTTTTAACTGACTTTCCATCCATACCACGGAGTTTCCCGAAATATGTAAGTTGCTCTGATATTTTAGCCTTAGGATACAAGCCTCGCTCCTCTGGAAGGTATCCAAATTTTACGCTTTCCCTTGTAACGGGACTTCCGTTCCACAAAATGCTACCACTATCCTTTTCAAGAATTCCGAGTATCATTCTTATTGTAGTGGTTTTACCTGCTCCATTTGTGCCAAGTAAACCAAATACACCCGGCTTTTCAATTTTAAAAGAAATATTGTCAACTGCGATTTTTTCGCCAAATTTTTTTACTATGGATGATAAATCTAATGCCACATTACTACCCCCTCATTATAATTAATTAATTATAACATAGATACCAATATACCTAATATAATACATGAAAAATAAGAACTGCCGCAGAAATGGTTTCTGTGGCAGTTCTTGGAATGATCTAACATATAAGAAATCTTTAGGAAATTAATCTAGTATTTGCACTTTTACGTATTTTACGCCCCAATTACAAGCTTCTTTGTTTGTATTAAAATATACATCTATATATTTACCTTTTACTGCAGAACCTTTGTCAGCAGCGATTGCATTACCATAACCTTCAACATATAATTTTGTTCCGAAAGGAATGACACTAGGGTCTACAGCTATGGTACTAGTACCGTTTGGATTTCGAACAGCCTTTAGTCCTGAGGCAGTATAAGCACTATTTGCTCCATTAACAGGGCAATAAGCAGTAGCTTTTACAGTGAAAGTCTTTCCAGAAGATGATGAAGGGGACTTTATATTAGTAATATTTTCAGAAACTAGAGAAGAACCGCTTCTTGAATAGGTTGCGGCAGTCATTGTACCCTGAACTATAATTTTACTCGTAGGAGCTTTAACTAACGTTTCTTTAATAACTTTTCTAGTTACTTCGGTGCCATTCTCATAAGTTACATTTGAAGTAATACTTTTTTCGCCTTTTACTCCATTTTGTGTAACCTTGCTTTTGGATTTTAATGCATCGTTATCATTTTTAATAACTGTTTTAAAATCAATAGGTTTTGTTTCATGTATAGTTTCTGTTTTAACCCTCGTTATGGTAACATCCATACCTTTAGATAACTTGGTTACTGTCGGTGGTGAAACCTTATCATTAGGACTTAGCACTATTTTTTCTGTATTTAACATTAGAGCAATATCCTTTTGAGAAGATTTAATATTTAGTTCCTTATTGTCTACAAAGACTCTAAGATTTACAGCGCGATTAATTGTTATAACATCATTGTTAACTATTTTTGAACTTAAAGCTTTATCAATCGTATCCTTTACGTCTATACTTATATCAGATTTCTTTAAAGCACTGTCAAAAGTTTTCTGGTAAGTTACTAATTTAAGTGGCTTGCCATCTACAACTACTGTAATATTTTTCCGCGAACTGCACACGAAAATAGTTAAAGTTGTAATTATTGTCACAAGTATAAATTGAATTGCAATTTTTGTTCGGTTATATTTCATAAAATCAACTATAATAATCATCTCCTATTATAAATTTCTGTATAACTACTGATGTCTGATGTCTAAAGTACAGTACTCTTAAATATTTGATATTTAGAGTAATCTCAAAAGATGCATGAGCAGTAGGGGATTGATACATGTAATACCAATTTATGGAATTACAAATTATTTTTATATTGTAGCACACATTTATGTGAGAAGCAACATTTTTTCCCATTTGAAAATATGCCACTTTTATATCGCTTCTTAAAGTGAATGAGTATATAATGAATAGGGTACTATTACTTTCGTTTATCTTAGTGTTTATTGGACGGATTACAATATTATAACCTATAATAGTTTAGATTGGTAGTGTTATACATGTATAACACTAATACGGAGGTGTATGTTTGAAGTTTAAAGAACTTGAGAATATAGTATTTAAATCAGCTTCTGATCTTATGAGAAGCCAGGGAGAAAAAGCTTTTAACAGCGGATTGGTTACTAAGATTAAAGGTAAAAAAATAGAAAAAATATATCATATTTATGGCTGCGTCAGTAATAAAAATAAATCAAGTGAATTAAACACGCATATAAAAATAGATTTATTAAATAAAAAAATAGATGGCATGAAATGTACTTGTGAGGATTTCAAAGAAGGTTCTACTGTGGGCTATTTATTTATGTGTAGTCATTTAACTGCTACAGCATATAGGTTTTTTAGTTTAGTCGCAACAAACAATTCTAAGGAAAATGAAAAATCTAATGGAAATAGAAAACTAGAAAAACTTAAAGAGAATAATTTAGATAATCAGGAATCAAATAGTACTATAAAGTTAGCTCGAAGGGTTTCAAAAGGTCCAACCTATTATGAGATGCAACAGTCAATAGGTAGGGAAAAAACAAAGATTTATCCTAGCGACTTAAAAATCTTTTTAATTGGGATTAACAACAAGAAAGTTAAGTTTAACTATGATAGTTTTGAATTTGAAGCTTCAATTGTGCTAAAGGATTTACCGCTAACTTTTACATTAAAGATTAGAAATGAATTCTTTGTTTTAACAACACAGAGGCAGTTTCCAGTTTCTCTAAATGATAAGAATGATGTATATTTATTTAATTGGAAGCTTTATATACCAACAAAGAATCAAATTAGAAAGTATATTCCTCTATATGAGAAGTTAAAAACAAATGGTGAAATTCTATATCGCATAGATATAGAGAACTATAACAAACTTACATCTTATCTAAGTAGTATTTCAAATAATATTACTATTAGTGAAGCAGTAAAATCATTTGCAGCGAATTTCATAAAGCCAGAGTTTCATATATATGAGATAGACAGTGACATTTATTGCGATATAAAAGTTGTTTATGGCAATGAGAAAATCAACATATTATCGGGTGATAAAAGTAAAGATATAATAATACGTGATTATAAAAAAGAAGAAAAGATTCTTATGGAACTCGAGAAATATAGGTTTATAAAAAGGAATGAGAGGTTACTATTTATAGGCTCAGATGAGCAGTTGTTTGATATATTAAGTAAGAGTGAAAATAATCTACATTCCCTCGGAAATGTTACCTTTGGAAAAGGACTTAGAAATAGGACAATATATGATTACACATCTATTGAAGCCAATTTGCAAGAAAAGGATGGTTGCTACGATTTTTCATATGGCATAAACGATATCGCAAATGGCGAATTAAATGGTGTGCTCACAAAATTTAAACAAAATAATAGATTCTACAAAACTGTAAATAATAATTTTCTAAACTTTGAAGATGAGGGAGTGAAAAATTTCCTTGATTTAATAGTAGCATTAAATACCAATGAAAAGATGGAAACAGGATTAATACAAATAGAAAAAAGTAAGGCATTTTATTTAAATGAAAAGATTAAAGACAATAATCTTCATTTTATTAAAGGTACGCAGGTGTTAAAGGATATAGAAAATGCCTACGTTTCTATAAAAAATATGAATATAAGGGTACCAGTGAACTTAAAGGCTACACTTAGAGAATATCAAATCGAAGGCTTTAAATGGATTAAAAGCTTAAGTATGCTCGGCTTTGGAGGGATACTAGCAGATGAAATGGGTCTTGGTAAAACTATTCAAACTATAGCTTTTCTTTTATCCGAGGAAAATAAAAAATCTATTATAATTAGTCCAACTTCCCTTATTTATAATTGGAAAGCGGAACTTGCAAAATTCGCGCCTACTCTGAAAGTTGCTATTGTACATGGCGAAAGGAGCGTACGAGTTAAATTAATTCGAAATTTAAAAGATTTTGATATAATACTAACAACCTATGGAACTTTAAGAATGGATTTGCAGCAATATGAAGATATTATTTTTGATCATTGTATTATAGATGAAGCTCAAAATATAAAGAATTATTTAGCACAAAACACAAAAGTCATTAAGGAAGTTAAAGCCAAGGTAAGATTTGCATTAACGGGCACCCCTATTGAAAATAATTTAACAGAACTTTGGTCTATATTCGATTTCATAATGCCAGATTATTTATATTCAAAAGAAGTTTTTGAATCCAAATTCACAACTAAGGCAGAAGGCGATTTAGAGGAACTTAAATTATTAATCAAACCTTTTCTTTTAAGAAGAACTAAAAACGAAGTACTTAAAGAATTGCCTGATAAAATAGAAAAAAAATTTATAGTGGAGATGACAGAGGTTCAAAAGGCTGTATATAAATCTTATATTAAAGTAGTCAGAGGCGAAATGAAAAATAATAGTGAGGGTAAAATAGAGATTTTTTCTTATTTAACTAGGTTAAGACAAATTTGTTTAGATCCATCTCTTGTAATAGATGATTATAAAGGTGGAAGTGGAAAGCTAAAAATAGCAATGAAACTTATTGAAAAACACATAAACTCACAGGGGAAAGTGCTATTATTTTCTCAATTTACTTCAGTACTTAAAAATATAGGAGAAAATTTAAAAGAAAAAGGAATAAGTTACTTCTATTTAGATGGAAAAACAAAATCAAAGGATAGGATTAAATTAGTAGATGAATTTAATAACAGTTGCGAGAAGAAAGTATTTTTAATATCACTAAAGGCAGGTGGAACAGGTCTTAACTTAACCTCAGCAAATCTAGTTATACATTTTGACCCTTGGTGGAACCCAGCAGTAGAGGATCAAGCAACGGATAGAGCTCATAGAATTGGTCAAAGAAATGTAGTAGAAGTAATTAAATTAGTTGCTAAGGGAACTATAGAAGAAAAAATTATTATGCTTCAAGAAAACAAAAAGAATTTAATAGATAGTGTAATTACAGGGGAACTTACGAGTGGTGATGTTCTAGGGAAGCTTACAAAGGTAGAGATTCTGGAGCTTTTTAGGTTTTAGGGATGCCATCTGATGCTGGTATCACCAAAAGGAGGAATAAAAGATGTACGTAGAATTTAACAATCAAGTTGTAGATAGCAAAGATATAAAAGATATAATTGAAAAAAACACGGAATTTAAAGTGGTTAAAGACATGAGCAAAGGTTCAAAGAGAGATGACATATTAGCATTTAATTTAAGTGTAGAAATAAATATATTGAATGATTTAATAGAAGAGGAAGAATGTAATGTAAATGAATTAATAGAAGATGAATTATTTGAAGAATACCTGTCTCTCGCAGAAGAAATTGCAATGGATATTGAGGAATATGTTCCCCAGGGTGCCATTATGGATATTAAAGCTTACAAATGGGACAAATCAGATAATTGTATAAAATTAGTTATAATCATTGCTCCTGAATATATTATAGAATTGAAATTAATGGATATTATGAGGAAACTTATAACACAAACGGAATAATACTAGGGCTGTAAAAAACATAAATATATTTTGTTGTAGCCATTATACTAATAGAGCTTGTCACTTTTGCCACTTGTCACGTGGGTGGCACCTGATGTTCTGATTTTTAAACAATTTGTTAAATATTTAAAATATGCAGGAAAAATGTATTAAGTAGAGAATTTAATAAGTGTAGGTTAAAAAATAATATATTTGAAATTTAAGGAGTGTTAACTATGGGAATCGGTGATTGGTTAAGAGAACAAAAGGGTAAAACACAGGCTGGAATTAAGCAATTTGCAAATAAAGATTTTATGGAAGCAGTAGCGGCAGGTTGTGCACTTATTGCAAGTGCTGATGGAGATATAAGCGCGGAAGAAAAACAAAAGATGGTAGGATATATTAATCTTAATGATGCATTAAAGGTTTTCAAATTAAGCGACGTCCTAGCTAGGTTTAATCACTATGCAGATATGTTTGCATTTGATTATAATGTTGGAAAGGCTGAAGCTATGAAGGCAGTTACTAAAATGAAAAGTAAACCAGATGCAGCGAAAACATTATTGGCAGTATGTTGCGCTATAGGTGCAGCAGATGGTAATTTTGATAAAGATGAAATTGCACTAGTTAGAGAAATGTGCTCAACCCTTGGTGTGGATCCATCAGATTTTAAACTTTAACAATAAATACATATGTAGGGTAACCATAGAACAACAAATTGTTCTATGGTTTTTTTGTTCCTATTTATGAAAGAAATTTCAAAAGAATATGATTTATAAACTGGTGCATGACTAGTATATTCTAGCTAGGATTAATTAAAATAGAAAATATTGAGCTGAATATAATTAATTGTAAAAAAAAGGTTGATAATATAGTGGTACGAATGATAAAATAAATTAAGCTATGTTAAATTATTCATAAAATTTAAACGATTTATAAATGTGACCATAAACATGAAATTTATGTGAACCAGGAGGAATGAGTTGGAGAGAGCGAAAATAAATTTACAAAAAAAAGAAAAGAATAAAAATAAATTAAAAATAAAGTGGAAAAAAATAAAGGAAGATAAAGTACTTTACCTTATGCTTTTACCACCACTTATATATTTTGTAATATTCCATTTGATCCCTTTAGCAGGTATGTCGCTAGCATTTTATGATTATAGAATTATTGGAGATAATGTGTTTGTGGGATTAAAGCATTTTAAAACTTTGCTTAGTTCTCCTAGTTTTTTTCAAGTACTTAAAAACACTATTATAATAAGCACTATGAAAATAGTATTCTTCTTCCCCATACCAATAATTTTCTCTTTGATTATAAGTGAATTAAGATCAAAGAAGTTTAGAAAATATGTACAATCAGTGGTATATTTACCACACTTTCTTTCATGGATTGTAATAACAGGTATATGGATTAAGTTGTTATCTACAAATAGTGGCGGAGTAAATAACATCTTAAATATATTTAATTTACCCTCTATTGATTTTATGACAGACAAAGGTTATATAAGATGGGTATTAGTTTTCTCAGAAATGTGGAGAAGCGCAGGCTGGGATTCAATAATATATTTAGCAGCTATTATTAGAATAAGTCCTGCACTATACGAATCAGCGAGAATAGATGGCGCATCTAGACTTGATGAGATGATACATATTACAATACCGGAACTCATAACAACTATAGTCACAGTATTTATTCTAAACTTAGGATTCTTTATGAATGCAGGTTTTGATCAAGTATTTAACTTTATGAATGATTCTGTTATAAGTGTAATTGATATAATTGATACCTATGTTTATAGAATAGGATTAATAAATGGTCAGTATGCTTACGCTACAGCAGCAAGTTTATTCAAGGGCGTAATTGGAATTATATTGATCTTTACCACACACTTTTTAGCTAAAAAAATATCTGGGAAAGGGTTATGGTAGGGTGAATAGATGAAAAATAAAGAAAATTTAGCTCATTTAATATTATATACATTATTATTTATTGTTACTTTGTCAATGCTTGTACCAATTTTAAATTTACTTGCACTGTCACTTACGGACCCTGCTCGCGTAAAAGAAGTAACAGGACTTACGATTATACCAAAAGGGTTTTCTCTTGATAATTATAGCGCTTTATTTTCTAATCCTCAGATTATGAAGAGTCTTTTTAACTCAGTATTTGTAACTGTAATAGGTACTATATTAAATTTAGGTTTAACAATAATGGCGGCTTATGCACTTACAAGGCCCGGCCTTGTGGGGAAAAAATTCTTTATGGTAATTTTAATAATTGTTATGGTATTTGAACCAGGATTAATTCCAGAATATCTATTAATTAAAAGAATAGGACTAATAGACACTTACTCTTCCGTAATTTTATATAAGGCACTAAATGTATATTATTTAATTATACTTATGAGATTTTTTGAAGAGGTTCCAGAAGCGCTTATTGATGCAGCAAGGGTAGATGGCGCAGGACATTTAACTATTCTATTTAAAATATTAATTCCTCTTTCAAAATCTTCAATTGCAACTATAGGATTATTTTATGGAGTTTTTCATTGGAACGAATACTTTAGAGCATCCATATATTTAAATGATTCATCTAAATGGCCATTACAGCTAGTGCTTAGGCAATTTGTGGTGCTAAATGATACTACAGCAATACTTGGTGCAAATAGTTTATTATCTTTTGACAAGGCATCTCAGCTAAGTTATAAGGCATTACAAGCAGGAACTATAATGATTGCAGTGGTTCCTATACTTTTAATATATCCATTAATACTTAAAAATTATACTAAGGGAACAATGGAGGGAGGAGTTAAAGAATAGTAACATTTAAAGAATGTAGTCTTAGAAAATAATCTTAGGGGGGATATTATGAAAAAAACAATAGTTTTAATTCTTGTAATTATAAGTACACTTAGTTTAGGAGCATGTAAAGCAAAAAACAGTGAGAATGCAAAAGCAAATAACTCAGGTGAGTCAGTAGCTGTAAAAATGGTAATGAAAGATGTAAGCCCAAAAGATCCTACAGTTCAAAAATATATAGGAATGATAGAGAAAGGAATGGCAGAAGAAGGAACAAAAGTTAAAATCGAACTCGTAGAAATGCCTTCAGGTAACTACGCTGAAAAGTTAAACTTAATGCTCGCTTCAGGAACTATTCCAGATATTATATATTTCCAAGGGGGAGATGAGCAGATATCCCAGCAAGGATTACTTACGGATTTAACACCATATATAGAAAAATCTAAATATATAAAATCTAATTTAGAACCACAAAATATAAAGAGATTAGAAAACTATCCTTACTTATTATGGATTAAACCTCTTTCATCGAAGGTTCCAGTAATAAGAAGTGATTGGTTTGATAAATTAAGTACATCTAAGAAGCTTATGGAAGACCCAACTATTGATAATTACTATGCATTTTTAAAAGAATTAAAAGCGTCTAATTTAGGTGGAAAAGGATCTCCAGCATATTCATTAACAGCTGCGGGTAATTCTATAGAAATTGATGAAATATTTGACCAAGCTTTTGGAAATAAGTCAACATGGATAAAAGATAAAGACGGTAAATATGTTTACAATAAGGTATCTAGTAATGAAAAAGAGAAGTTAACTTTTTATAGTAAGTTATATAAAGAAGGGATACTGGATCCAGAGTATCTAACAAAGCAATGGGATACAAAGGAAAAGGCTTTTTATGAAAACCAAGCGGCAGTAATAGTTGGAACAGCAGGAAAGGTTATAGATATTTATGAAGGCAAAATCAAAAAAGTCAATGGAGAAGCGGTTGGACTTACAGTTTTACCAGCAGCAAAGGGAAAAGCACAAGGCTATTTACCGATAGATATTTCTAAAGAGAGTAGAGGAGTAGCTATTTCAGCTACATCTAAAAATAAAGATGTTTCATTCGAAATCTTAGACTTTTTAGCAAGTGAAAAAGGTCAAATGATAGATCGTTTAGGGGTTGAAGGTGAACATTATGTAATTAAAGAAAATAAGATACAGTTAACTGAAAAATCACAAGAATGGTATGCAAAATTTTGGGAGCCTTCAAAAGTTGCACTAGGAAAAGAATTAGAAAAGCCACTATTAGGAAAGGCAGGAACTAAATCCTTAGAAGATGTTAATAAGTTCTATACAGAAGACATTAATTTTGTGATGCCAGAAGAACTTGCAGTTAAATGGGATTCTGTAAATAATCTGTATAAAGAATATTCTGCAGATATAATCACTGGAAAACGTCCTATAAGTGATTTTGATAAATTTGTAGTTGAATGGTATAAAAACGGTGGCGAAGATATAACTAAAAGAGCTAATGAAGTATTAAAACAATAAGTGAATTTTATGGTAAGGGCAGTAATATAAATATAAAGAGAGAAAAAGTATATTATAGCATTTATTATGAGGGGGTAACATTTGATTCCCAATGATTATCTAGAAAAGGTATACGCTGGATTTTTAGGCATGAATATGGGTATAAGGCTGGGCGCGCCTGTAGAGCCAATGTTTTGGACTTATGAAAAAATCAAAGAAGTATATGGGAATATTACTGGCTATGTTAAGGATTATAAAAATTTTGCTGCAGATGATGATGTAAATGGACCGGTATTCTTTTTAAGAGCCTTGTATGATGATGCAAAGGATAGAGAGCTTGAAGCAGAAGATGTAGGGAGAGCATGGCTTAATTATTGTAGAGAAGGCATAGGAATGTTTTGGTGGGGCGGTTATGGAGTAAGCACTGAACATACAGTGTATCTTAATTTAAAAAATGGATTTAAAGTACCTGTATCTGGATCAGAGCGAGTTAATGGCAAAATACTATCAGAGCAAATTGGAGGACAAATATTTATAGATACATGGGGACTTGTGTGGCCGAGCAATATTGAGAAGGCAGCAGAGTATGCACAAAAGGCAGCCAGCGTATCTCATGATGGTAATGGTATATATGGGGCAAGATTTATTGCAGCATGTATCTCTAAAGCTTTTTCTACAGAAAATGTTATGGAAATAATTGAAGCTGGGTTATCTACTATACCTGTTGATTCTGATTATTCTAGAGTTACAAGAGATGTAATAAAATTTTATAAGGAGTATCCAATAGATTTTTCGCTTTGTCAAAAGTACCTTGAAAAAAACTGGGGATATGATAAATATTTAGGTTCATGCCACATTATTCCTAATGCTGGAGTATGTGTGCTTTCGCTGTTATATGGCGAAGGTGATTTAGCTAGAACCATAGAGATAGCTACCATGTGCGCTTGGGATACAGACTGTAATGCAGGCAATGTTGGAACTATTATTGGAGTGGCCAAGGGAATGAAAGGTCTAGCTGATAATTATAGAAAGCCTATAAATGATTTTATAGCTACTTCTAGCATATCTGGATACTTAAATATAATTGATGTGCCTACTTATTCAAAGGAATTAGCACTACTAGGATATAGGCTCGCAAAAGAAGAGGTTCCAAAGAAATTAAAAGACTCACATAAACTAGGAGAGATATATTTTGATTTTGAGGTATCTGGATCAACTCATGGGTTTAGGCTATCAGATAACAATAAATTTATATTAAAACATAGTCATGAAATCGGGTACGAAAGTGAAGGGTCTCTAGAGGTGATGTTTGACAGCATTACTTATGGACAGAGTTCTAAGGTGTACTATAAGCCTTTTTATAGAAGAGCTGATTTTGATGACGAAAGATATAAACCTACTTTTGCACCAAATGTATATCCGAGACAAACAGTTAGCATGAATGTATATCTGAATCAGTGGAAAGGTCGCGATATAGCAATTACGCCATATGTGAGAAACACCTTTACTAAAGAGGATATAAAACTTCCAGTTGAAGTACTAAAGAATAAACAGTGGCAAAAAGTTAAATTTATTGTACCAGATACTGAGGGGTCAATGATAGATGAAGTTGGAATATTGGTAGAATCTTTTTCACCTGGAACTGACAGTGCTTTAGGAAGTATATTTATAGATGAATTTAAAGTACAAGGAAAATCCAAGTATACCATCGACTTTAATAAACAGTCTTTTGAGTTCATGTGTGTAACTCCGTTTGCTCATAATCATGGGGCTTGGGGTATAGAGGATGGGAGTATGAGCTGTATGAGTATAAGTCAGTGTGAAGCGTACACTGGAAATTATTATACTAAAGATATAAGTGTAAAAGCCCTAGTTAATCCCATAAACGGATTATCTCATAATATTGCGTTTAGAGTTCAAGGGGCCGCTAGGGGATATCATGTAGGGTTTAATGGGGCAAATAAGGTATCACTTATGATAAATGACTTTGGATTTATTCCACTAGTAACCGTAGACTATAACTGGAAATTTAATATTGATTATAATTTTCAAGTTATAGTTAAAGAGGATAAGATATATTTTTATATAAACGGGGAAGAAATAATTTGTCATAGCGATGATAAATTCAAGTATGGAATGTTTGGATTTAGCAGGCTAGACGCAGGAAGAGCTTTCTTTAAAGATATAGAGGTAGAGGAGTTATAGGGTGAAATTCGTTCTTTAAATAGGGGTTAATGAAATAAGAGTAAGTTAACTATTAATAGCTAGCTTACTCTTTATTTATTTTGTACCGCAAGTATCAATAATCAACATTTATTTACAATATTACATTAAGCTTTTAAGAAATGTGTCGATAAATAGATAAAGAGGTGATATGTATTCTATTGGGTTAAATCAATAAGGTATTAAAGAAAAATGTAAATTTTAACTTGATTATTTATTAGGGGGGCTAATTATGAAAAAAATAAGTACGAAGATAATATTAATGGCGGTTTCTATAGTAGTTTTTACATCATTAATTATAGGAACATATGTAATTATACAAAATTATAATACTAATAAGTCTATGATATCAAGTTTAGAAAAAACTATGAGAGATAGTTTTGATTCCCAAATTAAGTATCAAGTTCAAAATGCAGTTTCAATGCTTGGCGGCGTAAATAAAAGACTTGAAAAAAATGAAATTACCCTTGAAGAGGCTAAAAAAATTGGTTCAGATCAATTAAGAGGACTTAACTATGGTAAGGATGGTTACTTTTGGGCAGATAGTGAAGAAGGAATTAATATTGTATTAAATGGTACAGTCACAGAAGGAACTAATAGATTTAACCTTCAGGATGCAAAGGGTAAATTTTTAATAAAGGATATTATTGCAAATGGTATGAAAAACGGTGGCGGATTTACTGATTTTTGGTATCCTAAAAAGGGTGAAACAATTCCCCTTCCCAAAAGAGGTTATAGCTTAGAATTTAAACCCTTTAAATGGATTATTGGTACAGGTAATTATGTTAACGATATTGATAATGCTATAGCTACAAAAGAGAATGAGCTTAATAAAAAATTTAGTGCAAGTTTAATTTCACTTATTGGTATTAATATATTTCTAATAGTTATTTCAGCAGCATTTGCACGGTTTTTTAGTAAAAAGATAACCAAACCAATTTTACTTATTACAGAGCTTGTAGATAAAACCTCAAATCTTGATTTAATTATAGATGAAAAATTAAATGCACAAATTAATAGTTATAAGGATGAAACTGGACAGATAGGAAGAGCTGTAACTAATTTAAGAAATGACCTTAGAAATATTACGGGACTTATTAAAAATGATTCAGATGGTATAATAAAATTTACGGATCAATTGTCTAAAGCTACAGGCGAGACTGTTGTTTCAATTAAAGCTGTTACTGAAACTGTAGAGGAGTTAGCTAAAGGGGCTGTAACGCAAGCAAGTGATTCTCAAGAAATAGCTGAAAAGTTATCTAGCTTAGCTTATGAAATAGATATATCTGTAGGAAGCTCATCGCAGGTGAAAATTTTCTCCGAGGAAGTTAAAACTGTAAATCAAAGTAGTAAGGATACTTTTAAGGTATTAAAAAGTAAATTCGAAAAAAACAATGCAGCATCACAGGAAATTTCGAGAAATATTGGTATTCTTTCAACAAAATCAGCTTCGATTGGGGAAATCGTAAGTTCTATTCAATCAATAGCAGCACAGACCAATCTTTTGGCATTAAATGCAGCTATAGAAGCAGCTAGGGCTGGAGAGTCTGGAAGAGGATTTGCTGTAGTCGCAGATGAAATAAGAAAGCTTGCAGAAGAAACGGCAGTTTCAACCAAAGAGATAGGTACTGTAATTGAAGAAATTCAAAAGGAGATAGATAAAGCAAATAGCAGCATGAATATTGGAACTCTTATAGTTCACGAGGTAGAAGATGCTCTAGCGGAAACAGACAAATCCTTTGTAACTATAGAAAATTCCATTAATAATACTTTGGTTAGAATTAATGAATTAACTGAGAATATTTCAAAAGTAGATGCTGATAAGAATAAAATTGTACAAGCATTTGAATCTATTTCAGCAGTATCAGAAGAATCCTCTGCCGCTACTGAAGAGGTTTCAGCATCTATGGATGAACAACTTCTAGGTATGGAGAGTATATCTACTACTAGTGAGGAACTTAGGGATATATCTTACAAACTTGAAGAGCTAATAAGTAGATTTAAAATTTAACAAGTAACAATAAGAAAATCTACCACTTTATAAAATGTACCCTATAGAGTGGTAGATTTTTTTATTTGTTAAATAATTTTTGAAAAATCCCTTTTTTTCTATGGAGTACTTCTTCGGCTAAAGCTTTAACCCTTTGTTTTTCAAGAGATTGATTAAGAGTATCAATCAATTGCATATCGTGTTCTTTAATGGTTTCGGGTAAGGACAATACGATTTTATTCTTTTCTTGTTCTTGTTTAAACAGCACCTGTGTATTCTCTAATAATTTATTTATATTGTAGATTTGCCCGTCTTTTACATTTAATTGCTGTTTAATAAACTCAATATTATCTTTAAGTATTTCAACCATATCTTCTTTTATTAGAGTTGCTACAGTGGCCGCCACTTCTGATTCTGCTTCCGAATTTTGATTGTATTTTAGGCTTTGTTTGATTGCTTCTAGACCTTTATCATCTACACATGTTTTACCGTTATGTGTTATCAGAAAAGGCTTTATTTCAGGTAATTTCATCTTAGCATAAGCAGTTACTTTACTTATGCTTAATTGCTTAGAAATTTTAAATGCATCATAAATCATTTTACTCTCCTCCTAATCATCTATAGGAAGTATTCTCCATTTATTTACAAATACCTTTTTTTAACAGTTAAATTTAATTTAATAATACATTGACAATATTATAGCTATGAAATATACTCTAATCATTAAGGCAAACGTTTGCACAAATATGAATAGTATAAAAATATAATTATGCAATATAAGTTTGTAGACATAATTAAATGATTTGAGGAGGAACTTGGACTATGTTTAAAAGTAAATCAAAAATAATTTCATTCGATTTTTGGCAAAAATTTGGTAAGGCATTATTAGTAGTGGTTGCAGTTATGCCAGCAGGTGGACTAATGATCCTTTTAAGAATCAAATAGATAAATTACTTTATAATATGAAAAATGACAGACTAACATTCTTTATGGGGGATTTTAATAATAACGCCTATGTAAAAGATGAGGGTTATGATTATTTAATGGAAAAAGGGTTAAAGGATACCTATGCTCTTGCAAAAGAAAAAGATTGTGGTATAACTGTAAAAGGTAAAATAGATGGATGGGATTTAAATAAAAATGATTTAAGGCTAGATCTAATCTTAGTAAATAAAGATGTAGACGTTAAATATTCTAAAGTGATATTTAATGGCATAAACGGCTTAGTGGTATCAGATCATTATGGAGTAGAAATAGATACAAGTTTGGAGTGATATGATTCCCTACACAAAGCCTGAAATATTTGGAGGTATGAGTATAATAATGCCAGGGAAAAGTAAAAGTATACAAATGGTTTGTCAATTAGAATTAGTAAATATTACAGCGTTTTTTAGGGCTAAGTATTTGAAAATTTATTCTAAAGGTGGTTTAATATGAAACAATATTTAAAAATAGATGAATGGAATATTATTGAGGAAGGTTTTAATGAAGATAATCATGAAATATCTGAAGGTATTTTTAGTATAGGAAATGGATATATGGGACAAAGAGCTAATTTCGAAGAAAAGTATAGTGGAAAATCTCTTCAGGGAAGTTATATGGCTGGAGTATACTATCCAGATAAAACAAGAGTTGGATGGTGGAAAAATGGATATCCAGAATATTTTGCAAAAGTATTAAATTCTATTAATTGGATTGGAATTGATTTTAGTATTGATGGAGAAACAATAGACCTTGCAAAATGTGAAGTGAAAAATTTTATTAGAATTTTAAATATGAAAGAAGGATATCTTCGCAGAAGTTTTACAGCAAAGCTTCCTAGTGGAAAGGAAGTAAAGGTAGACGCGAAAAGATTTGTAAGTATTGTTTCAAAGGAAATAGGAGCAATTAGATATTCTATTACACCAGTTAATTTTGAAGGCACAATGTGTATATCAGCTTACTTAGATGGCGATGTAAAAAATGAGGATTCTAATTATGATGAAAAGTTTTGGAATGAAATTTCAAAGCAGTGCAATGCACAAGAATCATCTTTAATAATAAAAACAAAAAAGCTTGATTTCTATGTATGTTCTTCAATGAAATTAGATATTTTTCAAGCAGATGAAAAGGTGAATTTTGATGCAAAATTTATAGAGGCAGAAAAGTTTGTAGGTAATACAGTTAATCTAAGTGTAAAACAAAATGAAGAAATTGTAGTATATAAATATGTTAGCAATGTAACTTCAAGAGACTATAAAACAGAAGAATTACTGAATGTTTGTAAAAAAAGTTTAGAAAAAGCATATGAAAAAGGCTTTGAAATATTAATTAAAGATCAAGCAATCGCTTGGGGTGAAAAATGGAAACAAAGCGATATTATCATTGAAGGAGATGTTTCGGCTCAGCAGGCTATTAGATTCAATATTTTTCAATTGAATCAGACATATACTGGAGAAGATGATAGGTTAAATATAGGACCCAAAGGATTTACAGGGGAAAAATATGGGGGGAGTACTTATTGGGATACAGAAGCATATTGCATACCATTTTATTTAAGTACTGCTGACCCAAGTATATCTAGAAATCTTTTGATTTATAGATATAAGCAATTAGAAAAGGCTAAGGAAAATGCAAGAAAGTTAGGGTTTACAAAAGGTGCTCTATATCCAATGGTTACTATGAATGGAGAAGAGTGTCACAACGAATGGGAAATTACTTTCGAAGAAATTCATAGAAATGGTGCTATAGCATATGGCATATATAATTATGTTAATTATACTGGAGATAAATGTTATTTAGGTCAATATGGATTAGATGTATTAGTAGAGATTTCAAGACTCTGGGAAGAAAGAGTTAGTTTTGCTTCAAATAAAGAGAAATATGTAATGCTTGGAGTTACTGGGCCAAATGAATATGAAAATAATTCAAATAATAACTGGTATACTAATAGAATTGCAGTTTGGACACTAGAATATACTACAGAGGTAATTAATTATTTGAAAAATAATGAGGCTCAAAGATATTCAGAGTTAGTAGTAAAGTTAGGCTTAAAAGAAGAAGAAGTTAGTAAATGGCAGGATATCATTAAAAATATGTATTATCCAGTGGACGCGGAACTAGGAATATTCTTGCAACAGGATGGTTATATGGATAAACAGCAGATACTTGTAAAAAATTTGGATGCTAAACATTTACCACTAAATCAAAAATGGTCTTGGGATAGAATTCTTAGATCCTGCTTTATAAAACAAGCAGATGTATTGCAAGGATTATATTACCTACAAGATAGCTATGATTTAGAGACAATAAGAAGAAATTTTGAGTTTTATGAGTCAAGAACAGTACATGAGTCATCATTGTCTCCTTGTGTACATGCTATCCTTGCGGCAAAATTAGGGAAACAGGAAAAGGCTTATGAAATGTATCTTAGAACAGCAAGATTGGATTTAGATAATTATAATAACGATACAAAAGATGGATGTCATATTACTAGTATGGCTGGAACTTGGATGTCTATAGTCGAAGGTTTTGGCGGTATGAAAGTAAGAGAGGGGAAGCTTACTTTAAATCCTTTTATACCGGAAAAGTGGGATTCATTCTCTTTCAAGGTTTTGTTTAAAGGGGCATTGCTTAAAGTAAATATTAAAAAACATAATGTTATTATTACCAGCGAAAGTAAGCAACAAATAACTTTATATGTTAACGGTAAAGATTATACAATAGACGGAGAAATTGAAATTTCTTATTAAAAATACCCTGTAGAGTGGGTTTATTTGCCTACTCTACAGGGTATTTTTGTTTTTCTCTTATTAGTTTTAAATTTATATTACTTCATTATCTAAGTTTGCCCCAGTAAACTGACTATTATAAAGATCTGCATAGAATCCATTTCGTGCAAGAAGTTCAATATGACTTCCCATTTCAATGATACTTCCTTTATTCATAACTAATATGAGCTCTGCATCTTTAATTGTAGAAAGTCTATGCGCAATTACAAAACTTGTTCTATTTTGCATAAGTGCTGTCATGGCATTTTGTATATAAACTTCTGTTCTTGAGTCAACGTTACTTGTAGCTTCATCAAGTATCATAATAGTTGGGTTTGCAAGTATTGCTCTAGCAATAGTAAGAAGTTGCTTTTGACCTTGTGATATATTCGAAGCTTCTTCATTTAATATCGTATTATATCCATCAGGAAGCGTCTTAATAAAGTGATGTGCATGAGCTGCTCTTGCAGCTTTCATAATTTCATCCTCAGTTGCTCCATCTCTTCCATAAGCAATATTATCCCTTATAGTACCATTAAAGAGCCAAGTATCCTGAAGTACCATCCCAAACATACTACGTAGTTCTCCACGTTTTATATCTCTTATATCCACTCCATCAACTGTAATTTTACCAGCACCTATCTCATAGAACCGCATAAGCAAGTTAACAAGAGTAGTTTTACCAGCACCCGTTGGACCAACAATTGCAATTGTATGGCCACGTTTTACATCAATGTTCATATTCGTAATAAGAGGTTCTTCTGGGCTATAGCTAAAGTCAACATTCTCAAACTTAACTTCTCCCTTAGGAATTTCAATTACTTTACTATTCTGCGTTTCAACAACTTCTTCGTCTTCATCTAATAATTCAAAAATACGTTCAGCTGATGCTACTGTTGATTGAATTATATTAGCAATATTTGCAGTTTGAACTATTGGCTGAGTAAACTGACTAGAATATTGAATAAAGGCTTGAATTTCACCAATAGTGATTTTCCCTTGTGTTGCTAAAAATCCACCAACAACGCAAACTATTACATAACCTATGTTACTAACAAATCTCATCATA
>JBLHPD010000065.1:0-21773 GCA_047624165.1 Clostridium sp.
AGAAATTTATCAAACTTGAACATTGGATAAAGTTTTCGAACTTCAGATAGAGCAACAATTGCAGTAACACCGTCATAACGTTGTGCTTGAACTAACCGTAGGTATATGGGTAGATCCTTTTTAAATTCTGTATTATAGACAGATAGAAAATAACCACAGTGTCCATAATACCAAACTTCGTGATAACTATCCCAACCGTGACGTGCATCCGTATCAGAAAACCTTCGGTGACAGTCACAATTGTAAATGCCTTTAGAAACACAATCGCAAACTTTAATCCCGTAGGGACTTCCACCAGTATTAATACAAGTGCCGTCTCCAGATATAGTCAGCTTAGTTGTGTCACCAAGGAGACCAGCATGTGCGGAAGGTTCTACAGCAACTTTGGCAAAAATTTGTTGAAGCAGCCTTTCTGGTCTGTTTTCGAAAGATTTACCTTGAAGTGCTAAATCAACAAATTTTTTAATAATTCCAGGATGGCGTGGTGGCTGTTTTTGGTTTTTACCAAATTTTTTACGTGGCTTGCTCTTAAATGGGTGAAGGGAATTTTGACGTTCTTGTTCAACGTCAGAATTCTCAAGCCATAACCTATTAATAAAGTCATAATGACTGCCTACACCAGGAACATTACTGGGATTAACGCCTACGGCAAAACATAATATAGGGGTAGATTTGAGAAATTTTATCCACTTGGGAATGCTGTTAAAGTGGAGTTCAGACATTAAAATAAAAGAACGAAATATCTCAGGTTGTTGATTTGAAGGTTTGCCAGTAGCCGAAAAACGTGGTTTAAGTAGTGCTTTGAGTATATCTAAATCAAGAATATAAAGTTTGCTCAAAGCTTTAGAATAAAACTCCACAGTGAGTTTAGTACTAACATAAAATGGTAACACATTGTTGATAAGAAATAATTGATATTCAGTATGGGAACGCCAGACACCTAACATAAAAAAACACCTCACAATCTATTTGGTAATTAATACCATATTGCGAAGTTTTCAAATTTTATCAACTATGTCAAGTGTTTTTCTAAATAAATATAAGAATTTTCAAAAAAATGTTTGAAATTCTGGGGGGAAGAATGAAAATTGTCCCTCCGGGACTGAGATATATGGGTACCTAAGGGTTTCCGAATTCACTATTTTTTATTAAGGGGGAAAAGTTATGAATAAATCCGAGGAAGCATTATCACTTTTTAATCAGGGATTTAATTGCTCACAGGCTGTTTTTTCAGTGTTTTGTGAGGAATTAGGTTTAAATAAAGAAGGTGCGTTGAAAATATCTTGTGGATTTGGTAGTGGTATATGTCAAGGAGAAATCTGTGGGGCAGTGACAGGGTCCGTAATGGTATTAGGTCTTAAATATGGCCAATGCAAAGTAGCAGATAATGAGTCGCAAGAAAAAACATATGAAATTGTTAAAGAATTTAGTAATAGATTTAAGGATATTAATGGCACAATTATTTGCAAAGAGTTGCTTGATTTTGATTTAAGTAAAGAAAATGCAAGAAAAATTGCAAAGCAAAAGGGATTATTTGCAGATATATGCCCTAAAGTTATTAGAAATGCTGTAAATATTTTGGAAGAAATTTTATAGTCATTATAAAAATATGGATGAAATGTATACATGGCCGGAAACTAGTAATTCCTAAATTCCATTTATCTGACATTACACACTAGTTTTCAAAAACAAAGATTATTTATATTTAAAGGAGTTGATACCTAATGAATAGAAAAGATGTAGGGTTGCGAAACGAAACTGTATCAGATCATAGAACGGTTGAAGAACTTACAAGAGAAGCATTTTGGAATCACCATGTTCCAGGATGTGATGAACATTATCTTTTACACATTATGCGAAAATCTGATTCATTTATTCACGAATTGGATATTGTTGCAGAAGTGAATGGGAAAATTGTCGGTAATATCGTTTACACTAAAGCTAAAATTGTTGATGATAACGGTGCTTACCATAACGTGATTTCTTTTGGTCCCATTTCTGTTCTACCTACTTTTCAGGGAAAAGGAATTGGGAAAATTTTAATAGAACATACTAAGATGATGGCAAAAGAGCTTGGTTACACAGCAATACTTATTTATGGTGACCCAGACTATTACAGCCGATCTGACTTTACTGCGGCAGAAAATTATAAAATTGGGACATCTGACAATATGTATGCAGTTCCACTACAGGCACTGGAATTATATCCTGGAGCCTTGTCTAATATAAGTGGCCGTTTCTTAGAAGATGAAATCTATGAGATAGACGAAATGGCAGCTAAAGAATTTGATCAAGTATTTTCATCTAAAGAACTGCTCAGTGACCTATCGACACAAATAAGATTTCGTCAGTTGGTAGAAATGAGGAAGCCGAGACCATAAGCTGAGAAATTATATAATAGGGGGTTGTGTAAAATATGAAATGCCCATATTGTGGAGAAGAAATGGGACAAGGTGTTATACAAAGTGTAGAGGAAATTTCTTGGCAAAACAAAAAGCATCTGTTTGCTAGAGCTAAATTTCACAGAGGCTCCATTGTTTTGTCACAGCTGTCTATGCTAAGCGGATCAGTAGCAATAGCTTTTCTGTGCCGAAAATGTGAAAAGATTATTATAGATTACAAAGATGGCAGTTGTGATGCAAACCACACCAAGTGAGTATAATATTGTAATGATTTAATATAAGAAGAGAAAATGGATAAGACTCAGTTGTAGGAAAATGAGTGAAAAAAAATTTCATATAATGGAAGTAGGTGGAGTTTATAAAAAAGAAAATGATTTCTATGGTGTTATGTTTTGTAATTATACTTATAATCATGCCTATAACAGCCTATGCAGATATAGGTCCCAAGCCTTCAGTTGTAATTGATTTCAAAGGATTTGAAAATGAAAAATATTATGTGACTTTACTGTCTGAAGTAACTTCAACAGGACCGCACAGTGTCTTAGGCGAGCATCCTGATAACCAAAGATATCATAAGGGTGATGAAGCATATGAAATTTGGGAAAAATTCGTATCCTATAAGGATAAAGACGGATATCATTTTTTGCAATACTTTAGTGATAGCACTGAAACTTCGCAGTTCATTTGGGGATACTATCCTCCGCCTAAGTTTAAAATTTTACTCTATTTTCCTAAATATAACAAATTTGCTATTAGTGAAGAGGTATATGAACGATATGCTTTTGACAGTTACTACAAAGTAGATGAAAAAGACTTGGATAGGCAATCAGTTACATTCAGCGAGAGCATAAAAGCAGTGAGAAATTATTCCTATACATGGGAACTTGTTTCTCTTTTTGCCAGAATTATTGCAACCATAACAATTGAAGTTTTGATTGCATTACTGTTTGGCTTCAGATCAAAAAAACAACTTTTGATTATTGGCGTTGTAAATATTATTACACAGTCAATACTTAACATTTTGCTTAATGTTATAAACTATAATCAAGGTAGTATGATGTTTGTATTTAATTATATTTGGATGGAAGCACTCTTGGTTATTATAGAGGCAAAAGTATATTCTGTTTTTCTGTACAGGTACAACAGTGGGGAATCAACAAAAAAATGGCTTGCACCTCTATATGCGCTGACTGCAAATGCGGTATCCTTTGGCATTGGACTTTATATTGCTTATTTGATACCAGGAATTTTTTAGTTATTACTCTATTTTTACAAAATATTTCTTACTGGGTTATGAGCATAATTGCTGTAAATTAAGTCGTAGTGTTCTTATCTTCTGAACTTGGTGCGTTATTCTTTTAAAATCTATAGTAAATGCTAGCTTAGAGCGCTGGAACTTCCACTAACACCGTGTTCAAGTTCGGGTCAAGCCTTCGAAAGAAGCCAAAGCACATCCTTTCGCCTCACGAATGGGCTCAAGGACGTCTTGAACAGAAAACGTTATATGACATTTAAGGCTACATACTTTATCCTTACACCTTTAGGTTTTTAGGTGATTCTAATATAAAGGGTAAGTCGCACTGGTACGAAAAAAATCACAATTTAGTATAAATGAATATTATTTATAAAATAGGAGCGTGGTTATTTATGGAAATTAAAGATTTGATTGATGAAAATTTTACTGGTTGTATTTCTGTCAGAAAGAACGGAAATATAATTTTTCAAAATGCCTATGGATATTCAGATTTACCAAATAAAATAAAGAATGAAATTGACACAAAGTTTGCAACTGCTTCTGCTGGTAAAGTTTTTGTTGCAGTTGGCATCTTGCAATTGATTGAACGCGGGAAATTGCATTTCAATGATTGTGTTTGTGATATTTTGGATTTTGACTTAAAAAATATTGAGCCAACAATTACGATTAGACAATTATTAAATCATACATCTGGTATACCCGATTATTTTGATGAAAGTATAATGGAAGAATATGATGAACTATGGATTGATTATCCGAATTATAAGATAAGAACATCAGAAGATTTACTTCCACTGTTCATTGATAAGCCAATGATGTACCCCGCTGGTGAAAGATTTCAATATAATAATACTGGTTTTGTTGTTTTGGGGTTGATAATAGAAAAAATAGTAGGTATTCCATTTGATGAATATCTTAAAGAATTTATTTTTGAACCTTGCAACATGTTGAATACTGGATACTATGAACTTGACAGGCTTCCTTCTAAATGTGCGAATTCATATATATTTGATAATAAACGCAAAGAATTTTACACTAATATCTATAGTGTTGACGTAAAAGGAACTGGTGCAGGTGGGGCTTTTACAACTGTTTTTGATGTAGAAAATTTTTGGGATTGTTTATTAAAGGGCAAGTTGATTTCAAATGAAATGGTAGATAAGATGTTAAGTGTGCAAAATTCAAGTGATTCGGAATTTTATGGCTATGGTATTTGGCTTGATAAGGTGAATGATGAGAAATACTTTCCGCATTTTGAAGGTTGTGATCCTGGTGTAAGTTTTATTTCATCTTATAATACAGAGGAGAATATTAGCATAACATTATTAAGCAATTTCCAATGTAATGTTTGGAAATTAAGACGAGAGATTCAAAAGGAACTTAAAGCATAATAGAAAGCATAATAAGGGACACTTAATATGTTTAATTTTTGATGGTTTGTAAACTAATTGATAAAAAAACATTAGAAATTGTACGGTTGAAAAGGAGTACAATACCTGAAACATCACATAACAAAATGTTGCAATTTTCCACTCCAAGTGCGGTCGCACTAGGGCTGGAGAATGGCAACACGAAACGTTATCTGAAATTTTCTTACACAGTTAGTGGTTTGGGCCATTCCAATAGAAAAAATACGTTGTGTTGGTAGAATATTGTGAACTAAAGGAGGATCTATATGTCAGATATTATAATTAAATCGCTTGAGCAGTCAGATGCACTGGAACTTTTTGCATTTGAACTTGAAAATAAATTGTTTTTTGAGAGAATAGGATTACCTAGATGGGATAATTATTATGATTATAATAACTTCAATATAATAATAAAGGGGTTAGTTGAGGAACAAGAAAAAGGATTAATATATATGTATTTAATAATGGATTGTTCTAGAACGATCGTTGGCAGAATAAATCTAACATCAGTTGTAAGAGGAAATTTTAATAAAGCTGAACTAGGATATAGAGTTGGTGAGGAACATCAATACAAGGGGTATACAACAAGTGCAGTAAGATTGGTTTTAGATGCAGCAGTAAATAGGCATAAACTTCATAGAATAGAAGCAGGAACATCACCTGATAACATAGGTTCTCAAATAGTCTTAATTAAGAATGGTTTTCAATTTACTGGGCGTTATAGTGATTTTATTTATCAAGATGGAAAATGGTATGATAGCATAAGTTTTGAAAAAAATTTAGATTGAATAAAGGCGAGTCCACAGTTCCCACTGCAGATAACAAAATACAACTGTAAGCCTAAGTGCGGTCTCACTAAGACTCTCGGCGCCTTGAGTGCAAAACGTTAGGGTAAATCCCTGAGTTCAATACTATTTACATTATATGAAACGAAAATAATTAAGACTAATTTGTTGAAGATTTAGAACTAATGTGTGTTTGTATAAAAATGAGGATGAGAATAAATGAAAGTTGGAGTTTTTTAGTCACTTTGGAGAATTATTAAAATCTAATGTTCAACTATGCTTTGTTAGTGTTTGCGATGTCTCTGAGCAAGACTTAATAGAAAGATACGGTATAATTAAATCTCATCTGGTAACAAGAGCTGTGGAAAATGTAATGACAATAATATCAGTTAATAGCATATCCAAATATCAAACAGCTCCAACGGCAGTTATTGCTTCAGACGGTCATATTGTTTGTGAAGCACCAAAGAAGCAAGAGTATCTAATTATTTATGATTATGATACACCGACAATCGATTTTAGTCGCAAAGGACGAATACATCACTCTAACGAGCTGTTGGGAATAATACAAAAGACCAAAGCTAATGAACACAACCGTTAGTGTCTAATCGTATACTGATGTTTATCAAATTATTTCTGGCATTAGCGGAAATTGTAATTTAGCTTGGATAATGAAGAGTTTGGAGGAGTAATTAAAATGAAAAAAGGTGATAAATTATTTGTCAGAATTGATTATAAATTAGAAGAAAATAAATCTAGTTCAAATGATTTTAATGATCATATTAAGTATTTAAGTGGAGTAGCATCTGAGAGATATTTTGTTGGTGGTGGATTCTCAAATACAGTTGGTGGAATGATAATTTTTGAAGCTAAAGATTTAACACAAGCAAAAGAAGTTGCAGATAATGATCCTTTAATAAAAAGAAACTTGTATAGATATGAGTTGTTTGAATGGGATTTAGTAATTCTTTCTGATGAAATTCAAAAAATAAGAACGCCCAAAGATAAATAATATTCATGAACCTCATTAATGCATCACTATTATCACATAACATTCCTATATTGTAACGCGTCAGTGGTTAATTGTTAAAATTATTTATATGGTAGAAGAAAATAAACATGAAAAATAATAAACTAAATATATTTATCAGAGGAGATATTTTATGAAAGAGTATTTTTTAAATAAAACTAATTGTATGATTCGCTATAATGATTTTCCAGGTGATGAAATTCCGATTATATTTATTCATGGACTTGGTTGTGCTGGCTCGTTTGATTATCCCCAAGTTGCTACACAAAAAGCTTTGAAAAAACATCGTTGCATCTTAATAGACCTTTTGGGTTCAGGATACAGTGACAAGCCTGATGATTTTGGTTATACCGTTAAAGATCATGCAGAATATTTGGTGGAATTTATTGATTTCTTAAAAATAGATTCATTTATCTTATTTGGTCATAGTTTAGGTGGTGCAGTTGCAATATCTTTGGCAGACATGTGCAAAGGAAAAATTTCTAAAATTGTACTAAGTGAATCAAATCTAGATAAAAGTGTTGAAGGTTCAACAAGTAAGTATATTTCTAATTTTGATTTGCAGGAATTCATTGGTAATGGATTTCATAGATTGATTCAGAATAGCAAAGCAAGTGGAAATGAGATGTGGGCAGCATCATTATCTATTGGGTCACCTAAGGCTACATATTTGATATCGAAATCTGCATCAAAAGGTGAAGAACCATCATGGAGAGAAATATTATATTCACTTGAATGTCCTAAAACATTTATTTTTGGAGAGAACTCGTTGCCTGATCCAGATATGCAGGTGCTCTCTGATCATGGTATTAAAATTGAAATTGTAGAGAAAGCTGGTCACTCTATGGCGTGGGAGAATCCAAAAGGATTAGCAGAAGCAATTACAAACGGTATATAAGCAATTATGTCCTCATTTGCTTGAAGTTTCATCTAAGCCGATAGTTGTTACACCGCTAAAATCAATAGAATTATATGCTTCAGCTACCATAGTAATTTAGTAAAGGTTATGTTCATAATCTTTTGGATAAGGAATAACATGTATGCCCTTTTGGGCAATCTTCCAAGACACCAAATATTTTATAACCATTATTAATATAAAACTCTTTAGCTTGAAAATCGTAGGTTTCGAGATAAGAGAGATGACAACCCAACCTTTTAGCATATTCCTCAACATCTTGTATAAGTTTCGATGCTATTTTATTCCCTCTAAACTCTTGTCTAACCCACATAGTATCTATATGCAAAATATGCCATAATGCAGCTATTGCTAAAATACCTCCAATAACGTCTCCATCACTATTTTTTATACATCTGTTTATTTCAACAAAAGGTTCTTTCTGCTCCAATGGCTTCATATCAAGATTATATTCAAGTAGCCTTTTTCCGATGTATTCACTTTCTGATTTATTAGGTACATAAATTTCTAAATCATAATTCAAAGATTCCACCTCCCAAGATTAAAAAAAAATTTTAGTTTTTTGTATTATAATAAGAAATAAGATAGAAACTGATAATATAATTATCTTTATTGTAAAGGAAAATAGTTACTTTGAGATTTTTAACAACTGCGACTTAAACCTATAGAAATTATACCATATTTACACATTATTAAATTCCAATAATGGTAAATATTTTTATTAAGAATACCTTATTATTAATAAGGTTCAAAAATATGATTATAAATAACCTAACAATAAAAAATGACTATGTTAAAACATAATCATTTTTTGTTGTTAATATTAATGTTATTTTATAATTAATATATAGTAAATTAAAACAACTTGTACTGCTGTTGCATTAACCAATTATGCTAATGGTACTTGTAATGGACATTCTATGGCTTTTGATGTTGTTTCATTTCATGAAATAATAAAAGGAAAAGAATGAATTTTAAGAAATATACTGATTGTTAAGGCGGGGGAAGAAGAAGAAATATTTTTATGTAGTATCGTGTAAATTTATGGGTTATAATCTATATATAGGTTATCATTCCACCGCCGCCAAGGCACATTCCATCACCAAGCCCGTCGATAACAAGAAACGTTATCTGAAAGCCTATCGCAAGGAAGTGAAAGGACAATGAGGAAAAGTTCGGAATTACAGTTAAAAACACGAGGACATATTCAAGAATGTGATTTGTACGATTTCAAAAATTTGAGAATAACCGAATTATTAGAGTTATTGGATTCTATAAATGCGTACGAGAGGACAATTTATGAAGGGGAAATCTAAAATGGTAGGTACAGGAAAAGAAATGGGTAACGTAGAATTTGAACAGCTACATAAAGAGAAAGATTACAAACTAAATTTAAGAAAAGAAAGTCAACATTTTATAATTTACTACACCGAAATAGACAAGACATGTATAGAAACAGTTTCAGATGTTCTTGAAAATAATTATAATAGAATTGTAATTATTTATAAGCAACAACTTCAAGAAAAATTGACTATTGAGATTCATTCAGACATTAATCAACTTCATATTGCTTTAGGATTTCCGAATGCACCTGATTGGATAAGAGGAGGCATTGGAGTAGACAAAATTGTAATCGCGTCTCCTTTAAATCCACCACCAGGTTCACAATTCGATAACGTCTTAAATACAGCGGTTCACGAATTTGTGCATATCATAGTAAATAAAATAAATAATGCTACACCCAGATGGCTGAATGAAGGGATTGCATGTTACGAAGCAAAAGACAATAATGAGAACTGGATAAGGAAAACCGTTATGAATGGTTTAGTAAATAATACGATTCCTACATTTAAAGATCTAGATACTGGCGAGGATTTTGAAACATTCTTTAAACGTAATGGATATCAATACTCATATACAATAGTAGAATCAATAATTGAAGAGTTTGGTTATGTTAAGTTATATAATTTAATAGAGTCACCTAATAACTTTGTAGGTGTTTTGGGCGTAACAGAGAATCAATTGCAGAATAAATGGGTGGAGTATATTAAAAAGAATTATCTACTAGCATAATTCTCAAATAGAGAATAAAAAAGATACTCAAGAACGAGCAAATGAGTTTTTAGACAGTATAAATAACGAATCAAACAGTAATATATTAATTGTTTGTCATGGCTTTTTTATGAGCACACTCCAAAAAGAACTTAAAAGTAGGGATGTTATTGGACAAACTATAAAAAGTCCTAAAAACGGTATATTATATTTATATGAAAAATAATTAGACTGTAATTTTCTTATGATGTGAAACATGAACCATATTAAAGTTATATATTAGGGGGATGTGATTTTAAGTGGACGATAAGCATAAATTATTAATATTGTATCATTCAGGAGCAGGAAGCACTAAAACAATTGCAGAGATTTATTATAAAAAATTAGATTCATATTTTATAGATATAAGTTCAATTGATTTGGAATATGATTATAAAAAACTTCAGAACTATACGCTTTTTATTTTTGCATTTCCTATATATCATTGTAGTCCTTCTTCTTCTATGATGGAGTTCATAGAAAACATGCCAGTACTTGATGAAACAAAGAAGGCTTTCGCATTTACTACATGTGGTCTGTATTCTGGGAATGCATTAAGAGAATTCATAAAAAAATGTTCGTCTAAAAATATAAATATAAATGGATATTCAGTATATAAGGCACCCGCTACAGATGGAACATTGATTTTACCACCAATACCTTTTATGTTTGATTTTGAAAAGAATATAGCATGCAAGATAAAGGTAGATATTAAAAAAATAGAAGAAATTATTAAAACTGATACTAGCAAAGTTCAATGCCCTTCATTTAAATTATACACAATATTAAACTATCCTAACAAGATTTTGGGTAAAACTTTTAAGCACAGATTACAATTATCAAAAGAAAACTGTGTGAATTGTAACAAATGTGCAAATAATTGTATAAGAAAATGTTGGAACATAGTTGGAGGATATCCTCAATATGACGTAGAGAACTGTGAATTTTGCTTTAAATGTGTACATCATTGCCCAAATGGAGCAATAATCTTATCTTCAAAAACAAAAACAAAGATTAAACTAAATGAAAAGTTCTATGAAAATTTAAAAGAAAAAATAAGTAATAAAATTTAGTGACATACTGTTCTTTTAGATCGTAGTAAATCTAAGGATACTGGGGCAGATCTTGCTCAAAGCACGTCGGCAATAAGAAAGTTAAGTGCCATTGTTCTATAATAAATTAAGGAACATGTGCAATAAGTTACTTAGCATAGACAGAGAGGACTGATTGGAAGATGAATAAAAAACTATTAATTTGGTTAGTATTTGTTGGAATAATCTTAGTTTCAATAATTATAGATTATAAGGAATATAACATTAATGAATCTGATTTAGATATAAGCATTTATAATGTATTATCAAATATTACTTATCCAGAAGATGTGGATTATGTTATTGAAGATCAATATGAAAAAGGGCGTGTAAGATTTTATTCTGGTCAGGTATTTAATGAAGAGAATAAAGGCCCGTTTATTGTGGGGGTTAGAAAGCATTGGTTATTACCAAGATACGATAATTGTGAGTGGATTTTGAGATTAACAAGTACATACATAACTGAACATGGTAAAGAGATTGAGACTTTGTATTTCAAGTATACGGCATATCAAGTGGATGAAAGTCATGAATTAACGGTAGAGAGAGAAATTAACAAAGTAACTGTTTTTCAATTTTGTATTACTACTGGTGCAGTGCTTTTAGGAATATATCTAGGAAATAATATGAAGAAAAATTCTTTAATAAAATGAATTGAGTAACTTGCTTAATATTCATTATATATGATACAATTTTCAGCAATCAGTTTGCTATAAGGATATTTTAACTTTTTATGGAGGTGGAAATTATGTTAAATAGTACAGGATTATCTGTACCACAATTATTATTTTTAATCAAATTTAAGTGTAGTCGGAGTAGGTCTTGCTTAGAGTGTAGTGGCTAAACGACCTATAACAAAATGTTGATGTCGGCAACACGATACGTTATGTGAAATTTTAGGCCTATGAAAGTTTATGTTCATACATATATTAATTTTTATATTTAGTGATACAAGAATAAGTCATAATTGTAGTTAATTCTAAATACCACTAAATTAATTTTACAGAAATAACTATAGGGAATCACCTGATTATGTTAATTAAGGAGGAGAAGATGTGTTAATTAAAGATTTTGAAACCTTTATTATTGATGTTTTTACAAAAGAAAAATTAAAGATTGTAAAAGGAAAAAATGAATATGGATTCACTAATATCGGGAGAGAAGATGTTTTAAAATTGGGATATTGCACTAACTTAACTATTGAATCTGCACAAGAGGCAGTAAAAAATAATGTTAATTTACTAATAACACATCATGATGCTTGGGAGTGGATGACTGGGTTAAAAGAAGATGCGCTTAGAATTTTAAAACAAAGTAACATAACTCATTTCTATATTCATTTACCATTAGATGATGCTGAATTTGGTAACAACACTTCAATATTGAGAAAACTTGGGTTTAAGGTTATAGATAAGTTTTCAAATGACGATGGAATGTATTGTGGAAGGATAGGAGAAATAGATGAACCTATCGAGTTTGAAAAACTTGTGAATAGAATAGAAGTGTTGTTAGAAGAGCCAATACGAAAATGGAAAAACAATGAAAGATTAATAAAGAAAATAGGAGTGATAACAGGAGCAGGTTTTTCTGCCACTGATATAAAAGATGCTGTTAATTTAGGTTGTGATGCATATTTTACTGGCGAGAAAATACTGTATACTGTTCAATATGCACAATATAGTAAAATAAATCTTATAGTTGGTAGTCATACATTTACCGAGATATTTGGATTGGAAAGTTTAGTGAGAATGATAAATGAAAGATATCCTCTGGTAGATATTATAAGGATTAAAGAGGAGCATATTGAGTAAGTTCGGCAACAAGAAACGTTATCTGAAAATTCATGTTTATTAAGGTGTTTCACCATTATATGAATTAGTATACTAATTCTGAAATTAGATGTAGGCAGTGTTTAATGAGGACAAATAAATATTAAAATGAAAATCTATCATCATGTAATAACTTAGCAAGACTGTTGGAAAGGAGCTGTAAATATTTAATGGAACATACCAAATTAAATAAAATTAAGAAAGGGAAAGTAATTGTTAATATATGTATTATTATAATGTTCATAAATATAGCTTGGAGCTTTGTAGAAAAAAATTCAAAGGGTGATAAAAATCTAATTATTTTGGAGATTATTCTTTCATGTGTATTCTTAGGTATAGTACTTTGTTATTATGTTGGGAATAAAGGTGCAGTTAGTATCATAATTAGCTTTGTACAAATTATACTCGCTATATTACCTTTTACCTTGATAAAACCAGCTATGTATCTTTTTAATATGCTTTTCTATGATAGATTAGGGGAGTGGGCGCTTGCTGTTGTAGTTAGTTATTATGTTATTGGTATAATTATTATATATATATTGTTCAAAAAGTTTGATTTGTTTAATTGTGTTAAGGAATATAAATACTTTAGAACAACCAAATTAGAATGAAAGGTACCTTGCTGAGTGATGATGGAACTGCCACTAATAAAATCAATGTATTAGGGAGGTTATAATGATGGATTATATAAAACAAATTGTTGAATTTATTCCTGCAAACGAACAAGAAAGCCAAGATAAAAAGATAATTCTTGGGTATGCAGAAAGTTTTCCACATGATATTTTGTTAAGAGAAAATGAAATTGCCCATATTACAAGTTCAGGATTTATAATGAACAAATCACTGGATAAAACGCTAATGATTCATCACAATATACGAAATACTTGGGCTTGGACTGGCGGACATGTTGATGGAGATACAGACCTTTTGCATGTTGCGATTAAAGAGGCAAAAGAAGAAACAGGCATAAATGGTGTAACAGCTCTTTCAAAACATATTGTGTCTATTGATATTCTACCTGTACATGGGCATGTGAGAAGAAATAAGTATGTTAGTGCGCACTTACACCTTTCTATAGCGTATATTCTTATCGCAAGTGAAAAAGAAACACTCATAGTAAAGGAAGATGAAAATACCGACGTAAGTTGGTTTTCTTTGGATAAATTTACTGAAGATTATTTTGATGTAAATGATGTTTATTTATATAACAAGCTAATTTATAGGGCAAAAAAAATTAACAACAATAGAGAATTCTATTAGTTTGCATTTTTCATTTAGCAAGTAATAAATATAATATGAAAGATTATATTTAAATTCAAAGATTATATATTAATGCAGAAATTGAAAGATACAATAATTTAAAGTCATTTGATAAAGTTATTATAGATTTAGGCCCAGAGTAAATTGAATTTTATACTTTGTTTTTTCCAAGGTCAATTAATGAAAACTGGGATATAGAGGTACTATTAAAAGATGAGTTATTTAAGTTAAGACAGTGTTCATTGGATGGTATTTTGTATTTGAACGCAAGTCCAGAGGTCCTCCAGGGTAGAAAAGAAAAAGACAAAAATAGAAGTCGAGGTTTTTTTGAGCATTATATTAATGGATTACATATTTATAAAAAGCAGTGGTTTGCAAGATATGATTACACTACATTTTTAAATGTTGATAATATGCCTATTGATGAGGTTGAAGCGTTTGCAGTTGAATGGTTAGAAAAATTGTAATTTATATTTAGGTCGCTTCGTAAATTTCTTTTATTACTCCACTATTATTATGTAGTATAAATCATCTTTAAGGAGAACTGGAGTAGATCTTGCTTAGAGTGATGGATTATTTTTATATAGCACTGTGTAAATTTATGGTTTATAATCTATATATAGGCTATTAGTCTGCTGTAGCCAAGCACATTCCTTCACCAATCCCGGCGGGCTAAGCTTTAGGAACGTTGGCAACATGAAACGTTAGGCGACACTAATGGGTAAGCGATTAAAGAATTTTATTGGAACGAGGAGTATTATGAATATTAAGAATCAAAAAGAATATTTTAATGAAACTTATGAAAGCTGGAAAGAAATATCTGATGAAAAAGATAGGATTATAAATAAAACTATAAATATGTTAGGAATATCGGAAGAGGACTCTTTACTGGATATAGCTTCAGGGACTGGGGTACTATATTCAGCTTTAAAACACCTGAAATTAAGTAATTATCTTGCTTTGGATATTTCTGAGAATATGTTGAAAGAATTAAAGGAACTATATCCTGAAGCAGAAACTATATGTGATGATTTTGATAAAGAGATAAAGTTAAAAGATGAGTTTAATTATATTATTGTATTTAACAGTATACCGCATTTTGAGAGCCTAAATATAGTATTTTTAAATGCTTGGAGACATTTAAAAGCTGGAGAGACATTTGCAATAGTACATTCAAAAACTCGAAATGGCTTAAAGCAACACCATAAAAGTATGGACTATAATTTAGGGAGAGATGCCATTCCAAATGATGATGTTTTACATAAACTTGTAGAGAAATATGAATTTAAAGACTGTGTTGTAATGGATGAGGATTTTTTCTATTTTAGTTGCAAAAAATAATAGCTTCGACGCCTAACAAAATACTTTACAATATGTGATTTTAATGAAAATGCTATTAAGTTTTATGAATCAGTGGGAATGTTAACAAGAAATAGAAAAATGAAACTATATTTATAATTTTACTTCACAATGTTCATATAGTACATTCCACCACCAAGTAAGGCGGGCTAAGGTTAAGGGACGTCGGCTATCGGTGCTACAGAGTGGTTATGACAAAACAGAAAGTATAAACGAAAGTTTGAGCTTATAAATCTCAATATAAAATACTTTGTTTTAAAAAAAAGAGGAGATGCTAAGATGAATGAAATATTTAAACAAATACCACTATATAGGTTTATCATGTTATGTAATGAAACAACTTTGAACAAGACAGTATTAGACTGTGGTGCAGGAGGAGATTGTCCACCACTAAGCTTATTTTCAGAATATGGATACTTAACTAAGGGAATAGAATTTAATATTACACAATTAGAAAAAGCTAATAAATATGCAGCTGAAAAAAGTCAGAATTTAGATATTGAACAAGGAGATATGAGAAATTTAAAATTTGAGAACGAGTCATTTAGTTTTGTTTATTCATACAATTCAGTGTTTCATATGACAAAAGGAGACCTTTTAAAATCTATAAATGAAATGAAAAGAGTATTAAAGCAAGAAGGGCTACTTTTTGTGAATTTTCTTACCACAAGAGATTTTCGTTGTGGACAAGGCGTAGCTATTGGCGAGAATCAATTTGAGCAAATGGATGATGATATTCCTGTAATACATTCATATTTTGAAGAATGTGAACCAGATAGATATTTTGAGGGTATGAAAATTTTATATAAAGAAAACAGAGTTTTAGAAAGAATATTTGAAGGTGAAAAAATTAGACAAGGATTCGTTGATTATATTGTTAAAAAAATATAAAGAATTTTGAATTTAGTTCCATTGAGATAAATTGTAAAATGTAGCCACTCTAAATAGTTTATTAATAACGTATGAAAAGGAGAGTTTATATGAAGAATTTAGGAACGAAAACTATTGAAACTGAAAGATTAAGATTACGGAAGTTTGAACTAACAGACGCTGAGGATATGTTTAAAAATTGGGCAAGTGATGATGAGGTAACTCAATTTTTAACTTGGCCAACACATAAAGATGTAGAAGTAAGTCGTAGGGTACTTGAAACATGGGTTAAAGGCTATTCTGATGATAAAAATTACCAATGGTGCATTGAGCTGAAAAGCACAGGCGAAGCTATAGGCAGCATTGCTGTAGTTGAATATAAAGAAAATATTGAGGCTGTAGAAATCGGTTATTGCATTGGAAGAAAATACTGGAATCAAAGTTTCACTTCTGAAGCATTTAAAGCTTTAATACAATTTTTCTTTCAGAAAATAGGAGCTAATCGTATAGAGTCAAGACATGATTCACTTAATCAAAACTCGGGGAAAGTAATGCTTAAATGTGGTTTAAAATATGAGGGTACAAGGATAAAAGCAGATAGAAACAATACTGGAATTTGTGATGTGGCAATGTACGGCATATTAAACAGGAGGTTATGAGGATAATTCTTATTAATATTTGAATCTAAACCTTCTTATAGCACGTAATAAATTGAAACATAGCTAGAGTAGATTTAGCTCAAAGTATAGTGTCTAAAACTACGTATAACAAAATACTCACATTCGATACGCAATTGTCAGCATAAGAAGAGCTATCTAAGGTAGGCAAACGTTTGGGTAAGGAACGTTAGGCGTTTTATATTGTTTAAATTGAAATTTTATTATTTGGAGGAAGATAAAAGTAAGGATAGACGAAGAAGTAGCTAACACAGAAAACGATATAAATACAGCAAAACAAGAAAGTAAGAAACAAGAATATAAAACTAAATTAGACGATATTGAAATAGGTTTTAAATATTTAGATAAAAAAGACTCTGGAACAACACTAGATATGAAGGTGGTTGCAGATGAAAGATACAAAAGCTGGGATGCTGCTTTGAACGAAATCTATAATGTATTAAAAGAACAGTTATCTTCCAGCGATATGAAAAATTTGCAAAGTGAAGAAATTCAATGGATATCAGATAGAGATGCTACTGCTAAAGAGGATTCATCAGTAATGAAAGGTGGAACAATGGAACCAGTTCTATATATTGGCTCGTTAGCTGATACAACAAAAAAAAGATGCTATGAATTGATAGAAAAATATATGCAGTAATAAAACTGTAGATTCAAAAAATAAGAATTATAAAAATGTATAAATTTATTACTTAAAATTTATATATAGGTTTGTATTTAGTCCATCGCCAAGGCGCATTCATTTCCCTTGCGCGTCGAGCTAAGGTTCAGAAACGTCAGCAACAAGAAGCGTTAGTGGAAATCCCTAAGAATGTTAAAAGAGACAATGTTAGATATAGTACATAATATTTAAGCATGCTCACATTGGCAGTAATAGAAATTATAAGGAAGTAGAGGAATGGTATGAAATTAGATTTAAACTGCATTACATGTAATATTAAGCAAGTGATAAAAATAACGGAGTTATTTGAGGTGGATAGAAATAAAAAAGAAGAAATGATGCGAGAAGTTCTTGAATACTTGAGTAATGCGGATTACAATAAATGTAATCCGGAAATTATAGCGGGTTCATGGGACATTATACTTAAACATATTGAGAATGCTAATCCATATGCTGATATAAAGCAATATTACAATATGGAAGTTCTAAAAATGACAGAATCAATTGAGCGCCTTATTGAAAACTCGGATGATAAATTTAACACAGCATTAAAAATTGCTATAGCGGGTAATCTAATTGATTTTTCAGCAACTCATAAATTTGATTTAGAAATGCTTTTGAAAAAAATATTAAATATAGACAAAATAAATCTTGCTATAGACAATAGTAAGGAATTATATGAACGGCTAAAAACTGCCAAAAGTGTCTTGTATTTGGGTGACAATTGTGGGGAGATTTGCCTGGATAAGCTATTTATTAAATATGTACGAAATGAGTTTCCAAATATTAAGGTATATTTCGGTGTTAGAGGAAAAATCATTATTAATGATGTTACTTTTGATGATGCACTAATGGTAGGAATGCAAGAAGTTGCTGAGGTAATAGAAAATGGTGATGGTTCTTTGGGAACTGTAATTGAACGAGTAAGTAGCAAGTTTAAAGAAAAATTTTATCAGGCTGATGTCATAATTGCAAAAGGGCAAGGTAATTATGAAAGTTTAAGTGAAATAGATAAAAATAATATTTTTCACTTATTTATGGCAAAGTGTGATCCTGTTGCCAATTCCTTAGGAGTTAAAAGTATGTCAATAGTATGTGTTGAAAATAAACCCTTGCATTTATCGATATCACGGTGAATTGTACCAAATATGATGCCTTAATTATTAATATAAAAAAAGGGGAGGTTATTCCTTGGAAAATAACAAATTATTGCCACTATCAATAATTATATTTGCTATAAGTATTGTATTTAGTTCGATTTGGATTGGGCACTCGTTGGCAAAAGTTATTGATATGCAAACAACTAATATACAAATATCAAAAGAAAAAGCATTAATAACCGAAAAGGAAAGTGCCGAATACCTAAATATTTCAATTGAGCAATTTAAAAATATATTATTAAAGGATAGCCAAGAAAAGGCTGGTCTAAAAAATGTAGGAGTAAACAGTTATGAAATTTACAGATTTATACCTTATATACAAATTAGTAATGGGTTTAATATGTTTAGCAAGAAGGAACTTGATGAGTGGATAAAGTATAATTTTAATAGAGAACGTCCTTAATATTAAACCATTTTCTATGATAATATATAATGAAAAAATAGATCTAAATAATCTTATAAAGGGGTGCAAAAGAATTTATAAATATATTTAAGGAGATGCTGTATCCTATGGAATTCACCATAATTATTATATCTATATTAGTAGGTGTTGTATTATTATTTGCTTTAATTTTACTTATAAATAAAATTAATTCATTAGAAAAAAACGTAACTTATATGAATTTAGTTTTAAATAGGGTTGCTAAACAGGTTGGAGTACCAAAACCTTCATTAGACGATGAATTAAGAACTCTTATTGCATTAGGCAAGAAAATTCCGGCAATAAAAGAATTAAGGAAATCTACTGAACTTAGTTTAAGGGAAGCCAAAGATTATGTAGATAAACTATAAATTTATTATTGGAACTGGTAAAGATGATAAATATAGAATGAGCTTTAATGTTTTAATAGATTTGAGCTAGTTGAGATGAAGTTGTAATAAGATAAGAAGCATTCAATCTAGGAGAATTTTAGCTTATTCTATCTTCGTTATGTTCTTATTTAGAGTAATACATTATTTTTTTATGAAGTTGATTTTTGATAAATATGATGAGAAGTCTTAAAAAATAGTGGTTTTTAGGTACTAAAAGCAATAAATGTGAATCTTAATATTATGTAGAACCCCTAAAGAATTAATTATAGGAGGATAGAGTAATGTATTCAAATGCTATTTCAACTGGAGTTTTAAATTTCATATTATTTGCAGTTGTATTACTAATAAGAAAGATAGTACATAAAGAAGGTATAAAAGCCTTTCTAATACATGTTGATAAAAGAGGGCTAAGGTTACTTATAGAAGGAATTATTGTTGGTTTTATTGGATTTATAATGTATACACTAATTGTTTGTTTATTTTGTGAGGGCACATATAATTTTCAAACTAATATTTTGAAAAAAACTTTATTGTTGCTTTTGATTTATTGCATAAAATTTTTGGCAGTAGCCTTATTTGAAGAATCACTTATTAGAGGATATATATTACAAAAATTACTTAAGAGATTCAGTATGGTAAAATCTATAATCATATCTTCAGCAATTTTTGGAGGCTTACATTTTTTTGCTTATTCATCAAACTATTATTTTTGGATAGGAATTATAAATGCGAGTATCATAGGTGTATTACTTTCAGTTATAGTAATTAAAACAAATTCATTAATGATGGCAGTGGGATTTCATTTAACTTGGAATTTAACACAACGAATTTTATTTTTAAATAATATTTTTAATTATAATGTATCTGTTAATTTTAAGATAAGAGAAGGGTTACTATCAGGAACATATTTTGTACCTGAAGCAGGTCTGGCCGTGAGCATAGTTTTATTAGTAATTAGCATTTATATATATGTAAGGTTTAGACAAGTGAAAAAGAATGTTAAATACGTAGAATAGCAATGTGTACAAGTCCGTTTTGTACTATATGATGAACTATTTTAAATTGATAATAGAAGGAAATAACAAATATAAATTTATTGAGGGGAAACACCTATGAATAATTCGATAAACAAAACTAAAATGGAATTTAATAAAGTAGCAGAAGAATATGATTTTATGGAATCACTATTTGATAATAGTAAATTTTTCGTTTTAGAAATGTCAGATAATAAAGGTTCAGCATTGGATATAGGTTGTGGGTCAGGTATTTTGGCATATAAGCTTTCAAACTATTACGATAAAGTGATAGGTATTGATATCTCAGAAGAAATGTTACATATTGCTTCAAGTAAAAGACAATCACCAAATATCAAATATATAAATATGGATGCTAATGAGTTGAAGTTATATAAAAAGTTTGATTTGATAACAAGTCGGACAACTTTTCATCATATAAATAATATTCCATCATTACTCACAGAAATTAAGGATATGGTTAACCCTGGTGGTAAAATTGTAATTGTAGATGTTATATCTAACTTTGAAAAAGAACCAACGATATTTAGCATTATTGAAGCATTTGCAAGACTTATACCAAATTGTAAAATGTTTGGTGTAAAGATTGGATTTAGAATATTTAAATTTAATATTTCAAAGGATTGGCTAAAGCATTTAGCTTCAGATAGGTATTTATCAGAACAGAAATTCAAAAAATTGTTTGCTAGTTATTTGCCAGGATGTAGAATTTCCAAAAATGGTTATCAAATGCAGGTTATCTGGGAAAACAAAAATATATAGGATACTACAGTTTGTTTTTTAATTCTTTTAGATAGACATTTGAAGATTATTTTGCTTCAGATTAAAAACATTTTAAGTTGTACTTTTTAATGGTTTTTTCCATTTTATGCTTGGGTTTTTAAAGGCCGGTCTGCATTGATTTTAGTATACCAGAACACTAGGAAAAGGAATTATCTAAAGTACAGGTCACGGTATTAATATTTAGTTTAGCTCCAATCTTAATATGCTGCGAGGTAAGAATTATGTAAGCGATGGAACACATACCGTTACCTGAAAAAACAGCCCCACATTAATCTGTGAAGCTGTTTTTTAATAAAATCCTTCTTTTGCAATTTTCTTTATATAGTTATACTGTTTTCGAATAAGTTT
>JBLHPD010000066.1:0-21770 GCA_047624165.1 Clostridium sp.
TACACTTTTTCATTTGAAATAATTAATCTGCGCCAACTGTTAAGTTGGTTAAGCAACCGTTAGGTTGATTCGCAAGCTCATTACATACTTTTTAGTCTTACAACTAAAATATTACTTTACTAAAGTAATTAACTGGTTAAAATAAAATATTATTTCATTTCTTTACCTATTTCTCTGTTTAATTTTCAAAGACCAATTTAAAATTATTCGTTCGTCATCAAGTGACTACTTTTTCTATTCTATCAGTTAACGTTGTACTTGTCAACATTTTTATTATTTTTTAATATCTTTTATGATTTTTAATGACTTCTCAGGAGAAAAATACTCGCTTATACTAGTAGTAATTATATACTATAACAACTAAAAACTTCAGTTGGAGGATAACAATTGGTAATTGTTATCCTCCACAGAGGTCTACAAATAGGTAAATCTCTTTCTGAAGTTATTAATATAAAAATTTTTCCTTTATAGACCTAATCTAGCAACCACTTTTTCCTTATCAAAACCAATCATTTCTTCACCATTTATATCTATTATTGGCACTGATCTATAACCTTTTTTTATAAGTGCTTTTTTTTCTTCTGAATTTTCGGAAATATTATGCTCTACATATTCAATATTGTTTTCTTTAAAAAATTCCTTTGCCATATGACAAATTCCACAAGTATTACTTGTATATATCTCAACTTTATTCATAACTAACCTCTCCTTTAATTTTAATTGGATGCAATTAAACTATATTTTTATAGTAGCATCTTTTTTTTTTCAAGTCAATAATATTAGGTACTAACCTTTGCAATCATTCTAAATTTACATCAAAAATAATTGTTTCACTATTATAATTAAAATTTATTATATTATTTTTTATGTTTACATATATTTTTTATAATATTATGATAGTCTTAACACTATATATTTGTGCCAAAACAATATATAATTATTTTGTACTATATATATTTAAAAGGAGAAACACTAGGAGGTCCCAAATAATGATGAAATTATTAGAAACAATAAATAAAGCAAAGACAAAACATACATTAAATAAAGAAGAAATAATTTCTCTTTTAAGTAGCAGTGATGCTGACCAAGAACTATTTGCCGCTGCAGATGAAATTAGAAAGTTTTTTTTAGGTGATGACGTTCATCTTAGAGGTCTTATTGAATTTACTAATATATGCAAAAGAAATTGTCTTTACTGCGGACTAAGGCGTGATAATAAAAATTTAGTTAGATATAGATTGACAGAAGATCAGATTTTGGACTTTGCCACTAAAGCTAAGTCCTTTGGCTATAAAACTATAGTACTTCAAGGTGGTGAAGATGATTATTACACCCCTGCTATAATTGTCAGAATAATAAAGGGCATAAAGGCTTTAGATTTAGCACTAACTTTAAGTATAGGTGAAAAAACTTATGATGAATATAAAGCTTTTAGAGATGCTGGCGCTGATAGATATCTTCTAAGAATTGAAACAACAGATAAAAAACTATATGAAGAATTAAATCCAGGCATGAGCTATGAAAACAGGTTGATTTGCTTGCAAATTTTAAAGGAATTAGGCTATGAAGTTGGAACAGGTGTTATGGTTGGTCTCCCAAATCAAACTATAGAATCCTATGCGGATGATATATTATTTTTTAAAGAAATAAATACCGACATGTTAGGCATAGGACCTTTTATTCCAAATGAAGACACCCCACTTGCAAATGCTAAAGGCAAGGAGCTAACTATGGCACTTAAGGTTATGGCTATAACACGCTTGCTCCTACCAGACATTAACATACCTGCAACAACAGCTATGGAGTCCTTAAATAAGAACGGAAGATTAATGGCTCTTCAAAGTGGTGCTAATGTAGTTATGCCTAATGTTACTGAGGGTGAATACAGGAAACTTTATGCGCTATATCCAGGCAAAATATGTACTGGGGACACTCCCAGTCATTGTCGTGGATGCATAACAGGCAAGATAAATAGTATTGGAAGAACAGTTTCAACTAACTATGGGTTTAGAGGAAATCAACCTGGTAAATAATTTTTAAATTAACTATAAGTTGCATAAAAAAAAGCCCTAGGGCTCTTTTTTTTTAAGGTCACATTTGTTTAGCTTGTTTTATCGGTTTATTATTAACCGGTTCTCCCTCAGCATCCTTAATTCCAGGCTTATTATGTCTCTTATTTAAATCATGCTGTATATTCATTTTTGTAGATTTATTTGGCATTAAAAACTCCCCTTTCTAAGATTATATTATCCTAGAAAGATAGTTTTTATTCTACAGTTTTTTCTGCAAGTGTCCTTACTCCTTCAGTTACTACTACAAATCCTATAAATTCATATATATTTGAATAAATTTGTCTATTGTTAATCATTAATTGATGGCAATATTAATTTCAATTGGAATATTGTCAACAAGAAGGCTAACACACAAAACTTGATCGGCATTCATCTTTGCTTCAAAATCGCTTCCGTGCATTAATGTTGGGGTTGAAATATTAATATTCGTTCCATTTTTCGCAAAACTAATACTTGCATTTGCAGTTAGCATATTTGAAAGCTCAGATAAAGCACTTTGTGCCATATCGTCTAATTCAGTAACAGGACTACCCATCATCATTATAGATGCAATTTGTTTTGCACTTTCAACCTCTAGAGAATAAATAATATTTCCTTTAATATCACCCACTATGCCTAACATAATCATTACACCTAAACTTTTAATACTTTTTCCTTTAACACTAATTCCTTGTTTTTGAACCTCTTTAAACCCAATCTGAGGCATTATATCAAAAAAAGAAATTATAAATGGATTTATAAGATTTACATCCATTCATTAGCCCTCCTATTGAACCCTACATCTAAAGCTATTTCTCCGAAAATCGTTTGTGCAATTATTGATTTAGCATCAACTATTGTTCTAGATACATTCAGAGAACTTCCATGAAATATAGTTGGTGGAGCTACCCTAAATCCAAAAACTTTGTTTTTACGATTTAATAAAGAACAAGCATTTCCTGAAATAATATTAGCAAATTCACCCATCATAGCTAAAGATTCTTCTTTATTCTTGCTTTCTCGTTTTAAGGCGCATTTAGTCATAGCCTCTGCAGCTTCATAAGATAAATCTAGAGTCATACTACCACAATATTTTCCTATTATTCCCACAACAATAGAAATACCTCTTGACACTTGTGTTCCATTTACGATAACTTCTTTTCCAAAAGACGGAACTGTTTTTACTATTCTATTCATATTGTCAGAAAATACTTCTTTAAATACAGCAAAATACACTTCTTCTAAATCATCAAATAATTTTTCATTCGACATTACCCTTTGTATGGCTATCGCAATTTCATCTGCTTCTACAGGTTTTTGAATATATGCTGAAACCCCATTTTCTCTGGCTTTCATTACAATTTCATCATCCATCATAGAGCTAACAATAATAACTTTTATATTAGGGTCTATTTTATGAATTGCTCTAGTACATTCTAATCCATCAGTTCCTGGCATTGTCATATCCATAGTTACCAAATCTGGTTTTTTATCTCCAACAACTTCTATTGTTTCTTCTAATGAACTAGCATTTCCAATTACTTCAAAACCCTTTTCTGTTAAAATTTCTGTAAGCACACTTATTGAAAAAGGTGAATCATCCACAATCACTATTTTAATTTTTCCCATTTTCCCACCAACCTTTATTTTTATTATAGATTCTATAAAATTATAAACATCGTTCAAATTTATAAGTATCACAAAATATGTATTATTTTGTGATACAAACCGATATTTAGTTACATTATACACGTAACATCATAAATGTTCACCAAAAATATTCCCAATATTCTAAATTATTGTAGAACTGCATTGCTTTATATCTACTTCTCTGCAGTTATTTTAAATAGATAGCAGTTAATCAATATAAAACAAAAAAAAGAACTACTTATTTAAGCAGTTCTTTCTTTTGTTTTATATTATATTAACGAATAAAGTGCATAAATATTTTCTTTTCTCTTTCTGGCTCGACAACCTTTCCTTTTCCGTTTTCAACCAATTTCATAATCCATGTCATATTCTTCCCAAGCACTCTCATAATTTGCACACCCTCTTTATCTTGTAATGCTTCACCTGGGCTTGTGCCGTGAATAACATTCCAATAATTTGAAGTTGGTATTAACATTTCCGAATAAGTCATATAATTGTTTAGTTCATTAAATGTTGGAATTCCACCCGAACGCCTTACAGCAACAACAGATGCACCAACCTTATGTCTTAACATTCCATCATTACCACTTGCAACATAAAAAGATCTATCTAAAAATGATTTCATAGTTGAGCCTAATGATGAGAAATGAACAGGTGAGCCTAAAATTATCCCATCTGCTCCTTTCATTTTTTGAATCCACTCATTAACATCATCACCGGGAAGCACACATTTCTCATTTTTGTTTTTCGCACATTGATTACATGCAATGCATCCTCTAATTGATTTATTCCCTACATGTATAATTTCCGTTTCTATTCCTTCTTTTTCAAGTTCATCTGCAACTATCTTTATTGCTTGATAAGTGTTTCCTTCTTTATTGGGACTTCCGTTAAATGCTACAACTTTCATTTATACTACCTCCTGCTGAAACTCCCACACATAACTGAATGGGGTTCTTGAATATTAAATAACTTCTTTTATTGTAATAATCATATAAAATACTATAGCATTTTATATAAGTTAATTTCTGACTGACCTTCTTTAAACTCCGCAAATTTAGGAACAATACTAGTAAAATGTTCTGAGTTATTGTGAATATTAATTGCCTCTTCATTTTCCCATTCTTCTATGAAAGTTAAAATATTGCAATTTTTAGAATCCTCATATAAATTGTAAGATATATTTCCTTTTTCTTTTCTGCTCTCGCTTATAAGTTTTTCTGCTAACATTTTAAATTCTTGTACTTTACCGTGTTTTATTGAATTTTTTGCAACTATAGTAATCATTTAAATTTCACGCTCCTTCTTATTTTGTTAAATTAAATATACATCTACTTGAAAGTATACGCCATTAAGAAATATAGAACAAGTATACACTTTTCTGTAAGTACCTTACCAAAAGGTATGAAATGTTACATTTCTAAATCCGCTTTCTACAAAGAAGCTATTACATTATAGACTCCATCTTTATTATTGCTTTGTGCAATAAAGTTAGCTTGTTTTTTCACATCTTCTGGCGCATTCTCCATTGCATAACTATAGTGTGCTGCTTTAAACATAGTCAAATCATTATAATAATCACCAAAAACCATTGTGCTGCTTTGATTTATCTTAAATTTTTCTTGAAGTATTTTTATAGCATTTCCTTTACTTATACCTTTATTCATTATATCTACCCACTTATCTCCAGATACGACAAATTCAAGCTTATCATTTAAATTTTCCTTTAGATAATCTACTATAGATGGATTTACACCATCAGCCATATAATAAGTAATCTTATATATGGGAGTTTTTATTTCACTAAAAGATTTTACTATTACTGCCGGTACTTCAAAATGTGTAAATGTATTCAACATATCTTCTGATGGATTTACTATATATGCCTCATTTTCTCCAGCTAAGAATAGTTCTTCTCCTAACTCTGGATTTAAATTTATTACATATTCTATTTCTTCTTTTTCAATACTATTTTCATAAAGCATCTTCCCCTTATTGTTCTTAACTAGAGCTCCATTATGAGCAATAAATATCATATCCGTATTTACCTTTTCAAAGTTTTTTTTGAGTTGAGAGTAAAACCGTCCACTTGCTGCAGCAAATTTTATATCTTTCTCATTAAGGATATGTATTAAATCAAATATTTTTTCATTTATATTTCCATTATCATTTAATAAGGTACCATCCATATCTGTTGCAATGAGTTTTATCATAAGTATTTCCTCCTTTTACAATAAGAACTAAACAAAAATGAGTTATAAACGAACTAGTGTCCATTTATAACCCATAAATATGATTAAAGTTTTGTTATTTCATCACTTTGCATATATTGTTTGTGAATTCTACTGGATCATTAATCGGTAATCCTTCGATAAGTAGAGCCTGACTATATAATATATTAGTATATAAATCTAACTTCTCTTTATCTGCACTGAAAGACTCTTTAAGTACTTTAAACATATCATTATTTATATTTATTTCTAAAACCTTGTCTGCTTTCATATTTTCGTTGTTAGGCATAGAATTTAATGTTTTTTCCATCTCTATTGTAAGGTCACCATCATTTGATAAACAGACTGGGTAATTCTTAAGTCTTTTTGAAGCTCTAACATCCTTAACTTTACCTTTTAAAATATTTTTCATATGTTCAAATAATTCTTTATTGTCTTTTTCGTCGGTGCTAGAAGGTTTTTCTTTTTCGTCCACTTCTATACCTAAGTCACCACTTGATACAGATTTAAACTCTTTTTCTTTATACTTCATTATCATTTTGACAGCAAATTCATCTACCTCATCCGTGAAGTATAAAATTTCGAATCCTTTATCTGATACCATTTCAATTTGTGGCAATTTCTCAATTCGCTCGTTTGATTCTCCCGAAGCATAGTAAATATATTTTTGATCTTCTGGCATTCTAGAAACATATTCATCTAAAGTAACATTCTTTTTCTCCTTTGACGAATAAAACATTATTAAATCTTGTAAAATATCTTTATTACTTCCATACTCAGTATAAATACCATACTTTAATTGTCTTCCAAAAGATTTGTAGAATTCTTCATACTTTTCTCTTTCATTTTTCAATAAATTGTCTAACTCATTCTTAATTTTAGTTTTGATGTTTTTAGCTATAAGTTTAAGCTGCCTGTCGTGTTGTAATACTTCTCTAGATATATTAAGTGAAAGGTCTTCTGAATCAACTATTCCTTTTACAAAACTAAAATAGTCTGGTAATAAATCTGCACACTTATTCATAATTAAGACACCACTTGAATATAATTCTAAACCTTTTTCATATTCTTTCGTATAGAAATCATAAGGTGTTTTCTCTGGAATAAACAAAATTGAATTATAACTTATAACACCATCAACACTAATATGAATATGCTTAGCCGGTTTATCAAAACCATAGTGCTTTTCAGCATAGAAATTATCGTAATCCTCATCCTTAAGTTCGCTTTTATTTTTTCTCCATATAGGAACCATGCTATTTACAGTCTTTTCCTCTACGAAGTCCTCATATTCTGTTTCACTGCCTTCTTTAAGTCTTGATTCACTTATGTTCATTTTAATTGGATATCTAATAAAATCTGAATATTTCTTTATAATTGATTTTATTCCGTATTCATCAAGGTATTCATCATAGTTGTCTTCTTCTGTATTTTCTTTTATTTTCAGTATAATCTCTGTACCAACAGTACTTTTCTCACAAGGCTCTATGGTATATCCTTCTGCACCATTAGATTCCCACTTGTGTGCCTCATCACTACCAAAAACTTTACTTATAACAGTAATAGAATCAGCTACCATAAATGCTGAATAGAAGCCTACTCCAAACTGTCCAATTATGTCATATCCATCTTTTATTTCATTTTCTTTTTTAAATGCCAAAGATCCACTTTTAGCTATAACTCCAAGATTATCACTAAGCTCCTCTTCTGACATTCCAATACCCGTATCAGAAATTTTTAATATCCTGTTTTCCTTATCATTTGCTATTGTAATAAAATAGTTTTCTTTTTCAAAAGTTAGTGTTTCGTCTGTTAATGTCTTATAATAAATTTTATCAATAGCATCACTTGCATTAGAGACAAGTTCTCTTAAAAAAATATCTCTATGCGTATATATTGAATTCACCATCATATCCAGTATTCTCTTAGACTCTGTTTTAAACTGTTTCTTTTCCAATTTAAATTTCCCCTTTCGTACCAATCGTCTTATTTTTTTGTTTTGTTAGCACTCTATGTGATTGAGTGCTAATTATAAATTACACCTAATTTTAAGATTTGTCAATATACTATTTAACATTCACATCTCTTTTGCATCATTTTAATAAAAGCTTAAAATTGTTTTCACAATTCTAAGCTTTACAATCATTAATTTAATATCTTATTATTTGTATATTAACTTTAGTCTAGCTTATCTATCTATATTTCATTTTGCTGCGATTAGTAAGTCTTTCTGTAATATATGATTAATCAGCCATTCATTTAAAAAAGTTAGTATTCCCATTATAGCTTCATCTTGATTATCGTCTATCTTATTCAAATTCACTTCATATATTTTTTTAATAAAACCTGCATGATCGATTTTTTGAGTAAATAATCTTTTGTAATTTATACTCTCCATGTATTCTTCTTCATGTTTAAAATGATAAACTGTATACTCTCTTAGTTCCTCAATTACTTCAACTATTTTATCATATTTATCCATATCAAATTTATCTATTAACAATTGATAAGCTCTTTCACCTATTTCAAAAAGCTTTTCATGCTCTGCATCAATTTGTGGAATACTTGTTCTATATTTTTCCTTCATCTCAAACATTTATTAATTTTCCCCCTTAGATTAATTTTAATGTATTCTAAAGATTAACGATTTACCCCCAGTTTAATAGATTAATTTCACCATTTAATAAATGCAATGTACCTATATAAATGGAAAAACCAGTATACCTTTATCTTACTTTGTTTTAATTCATTATACAACAATAATCTCTATATTTTCTATAACACAAAAAACTATTAACTTACTCAATATCAACTATTGCGCTTCTATAATTTCCCAGTATCTTAAAATAACGACTATTCTTTTTAATTAACTCAATTGCCGATACAACATTCTCTTCATATATATTTCCCTGGAAATCTATGTAAAAAAAATATTCCCATGGCTTATCTTTTATTGGTCTGGATTCAATTTTTAAAAGATTAATATCATTCTCTGCAAAATACTTTAACACATGATATAGTGAACCTGCCTTATGAGTAGTAGATAAAACCAAGCTTATTTTATTGCTATCGCCATTTGTCTCTATCTCTTTACCTATGACAACAAACCTGGTCATGTTTGTTGCATTTGAATTTACATTCTTCTGCAGGATTTCAAGATCGTAAATTTCAGCTGCCTTAGTGCTACCTATTGCTGCCATTGTTTTGTCCTTTCTATTTTTAACTAATTCTGCACTTTTTGCAGTGCTCTTATAAGGAGTTAGCTTCCAATGTTTATATCCTTTTAAAAATTCCATACTTTGCTCTATTCCTTGCGCATGAGAATATACTTCTCTTATATCATCTAAAGTTGATCCTTTAATTCCCATTAGGTTTTGACTTATTTTAAGGTACTTTTCTCCTATTATATAAAAATTATTTTTATTAAGAAGGTCATAGACCTCAGATATCGCTCCTGTGGAAGAATTTTCTATAGGAATAACCCCATAATTTATTTTCCCATATTTCAACTCCAAAAATATCTCTTCAAACTCGCTTATTGCTTTTGTGTCCACCTTTTCACCAAAATATTCATTTAAAGCTTGTTCGCTAAAAGAGCCTGTAACACCATAAAATCCAACAATTTGTTTTTTACCGTTAGACAAAACTGCCTTACTGTTTAAAGATTTACTTTGAAACCCTCTACTTAATTTCATAACAAATTTGAGGAATTCTTCTACCTCTGAAAATAAATCACTATTTTTAACTTTGTCTAAATTCTTATTTATAACTGCTTCTTCGCGAGCTCCATTTAAAATCGGAATATTATTTTTCTTTTTATATTCAGCTATCTTTAACACTACTTCCATACGACTTTCAAATAGTGAAACAAGGCTAGAGTCAATTTTATCAATTTGACTTCTCAAATCATCTATATCAAAATCATCCATATTACTCATTAAAACACATCCTTAAATTAGAATTAGATAAAATCTAAAATGCTCATTGCAGCGCAAGCTTCAATTACTGGTAGTGCTCTTAAAACTATGCAAGGGTCATGCCTGCCTATAACAGATATCTCTGAATTTTCAAAGTTTACCATATCAATAGTATTTTGAAGCTTAGCAATGGAAGGTGTAGGTTTCATTGCAGCTCTAAAAACTATTGGCATTCCATTAGAAATACCACCATTAATTCCACCATTATTGTTAGTTTTCATTTTAACACTTCCACTTTCCATGTAAGGTATATCATTTGAAGCGCTTCCTCGAACTTTTGTTATATCAAATCCCATTCCAAATTCTATGCCCTTTACTGCCGGCACTGAAAATAGTAATTGAGCTAAATTACTCTCTATAGAATCAAAAAATGGTTCACCAAGTCCACAAGGCAGATTCAATATAACTGCTTCAATTATACCTCCAACAGAATCTGTTTCTTCCTTAGCCTTTAAAATAAGTTTTTTCATTTCTTCCCCTTTTAGATTATCAATTACAGGAAAATCTTTATGTAGAACATCTGCTAACGTCTGTATCTCTAAATTAACGCCATCAAAATAGCTGTCATAGACATTCCCAATACTTAAAATATGACTTCCTATTACAATCCCCTTATCAAAAAGTATCTGCTTTGCAATCGCGCCTGCAAAGACAAGTGGCGCTGTAATTCTTCCTGAGAAATGACCTCCACCCCTATAATCGTTAAAGCCTGAATATTTAACCTTTCCTGTGAAATCCGCATGACCCGGCCGTGCTAAATCTTTTAACTTATCATAATCCATTGAATTTTGATTTTCGTTGAAAATTACTCCACAAAGTGGAGTACCGGTGGTATATCCATTAAAATATCCACTTATAATTTCTACTTTGTCTCCTTCTTTTCTTTTAGTTGAAAATTCATCACGTCCAGGGGCGCGTCTTTGCATTTCGCCATTAATAAAGTCCATATCTAGCTTTATTCCCGCTGGCAATCCATCAATAGTTATTCCTATCCCTCTTCCATGAGATTCTCCAAATATAGAATACTTCACTTTTTTACCCCATTGTCCGCTCATTAACTTTTCCTCCTAGACTCTTAAAATCTTCATAAAACTCTGGATAGGACTTTTTAACGGCCCCACTATCCTCGATTGTTAGCTCGAGTGTACATCTAATTGAAGCAATTGCCATAGCCATAGCTATTCTATGATCATTCCAGCTATTTACGATTCCACCTTTAAGCCATGGTTTTCCATGGATTATCAATGAATCTTCCCTTTCAATAACATCTGCTCCAATTTTATTTAGCTCTGTTGCTATAGCTTTTAATCTATCAGATTCTTTAATTCTAACTCTAGCAGCATTAATAATTTCAGTGGTGCCTTTACTTAAAGCCCCAAGCACCGCAAGTATTGGTACAAGGTCAGGGCATTGTGATGCATCAATAACGCTGCCTTTTAAATCTGATTTTGAAGCCTTTAAAATACCATTTTCGCTGGTAATTTTTCCGCCCATATTTTTAATTATGTCCACTATTACTCTGTCCCCTTGAAGTGATTCCATATTTAGGTCGTGGCATTCAACCTCTCCACCTAAAACACCGGCAGCAAGATAAAATGCCGCTTGTGAAAAGTCACCTTCAACTCTGTAATCTCTTTTTACATAGTGTTGATTTCCTTTTATTTTGAATTCTCTATAATTATTATTTTCTATATTTATTCCAAATTTAGAAAGTATATCTAATGTTAAATCTATGTACCCAATAGATTCCATTTGAGTAGTAATTTTAATTGTAGAATCTCCATCTAATAGAGGCAGCGCATAAATGAGACCAGTAATAAACTGAGAACTTACATCTCCTCTAAGTTCAAAAATTCCTGATCTAAGGCTCCCGTCTATTTTTAAAGGAAGGCAACCATTGTCCGTAGTGTACTTTATATTCTTCTTATTAAAAATTTCATAATAAGGTTTAAGTGGTCTTTGTACTAGTTTACCCCTACCTTTAAAAATTATCTCTTCCCCCGTAAGCATAGCTATAGGGATTAAGAATCGTAAAGTTGATCCACTTTCATTGCATTGTAGCTCATTGCATGAGGTTTCTTTATTAGAACTCTCCTCACATGCAAGTTTAGGCTTACCTTTTCCACTTATGAGAAGATTTTTAGGGAATTTCATTATCTTAGTTCCAAGTTTCTCCATTATTTCACATGTGGCTATTATATCCTGTGACATACTAATATTATCAATAGTACATTCCCCATTGCTTAGCCCTGCGGCTATTACCGCTCTATGAGATAATGATTTTGAAGGTGGAATTTTCACTTTCCCCTTCAAAGATAACGGCTGAATTATAACTGATTTCATAGCTAAACACCTCAATTCAATATAATAATTACTTAATTACCTTTTGCAAATAATCCACGATTTTTGCTTTATTAATTTTTTCAATAAAACTATTTCCAATGGATTCTATTAGTATGAAATTCATATAGGCACCAATGTTTTTCTTATCATGACTGATACTTTCAATTAAATCTTCACTTTTTATTTCAGGCAAATCCCAAGGTAAATTGTACTTAATTAAAATATCTTTTATAGCACTTGCTGTTCCAGTTTTAGTTATTCCTAGTTCTTCTCCTAGTTTTGTTATTATATACATTCCCATTGCAACAGCTTCTCCGTGGGAGTACTTAGTAAAATTAAAGAACTGCTCAATTGAGTGACCAATGGTATGACCAAAATTTAGTAACATTCTATCCCCAGTATCCCTCTCGTCAGCTTCAACAATAGTAGCCTTAATACTACAGCAAGTGTAGATAATTTTATCTATCTCCTTTAAAAGAGCTTCTTTACTTTCATAATTCATTAACTTATAAAATAGCTCTCTATCTTTAATTGCTCCGTATTTTATAACTTCACCCATACCATCATTAAAAAACTTGTCATTAAGTGTGACCAGAAGCAATGGATCAATAAAAACTGCCTTTGGCATATAAAAGCTTCCTATAAGGTTCTTTCCACGAGGTAGATCTATTGCAACCTTACCGCCCACGCTACTGTCCACCTGGGCAAGTAGTGTAGTTGGAATTTGTATCAACGGAATCCCTCTTAAAAAAGTGGAGGCTGCAAAGCCAGTCATATCGCCTACAACTCCACCGCCTAATGCAATTATAATATCCCCTCTGTTTATTTTAAAATCTAAAAGTTTGTTGTATACCTCTAAAAGAGTTTCAAAGCACTTGCTTTCTTCACCAGCTTTAACAACAATTTTAAAAGTTTCAAAACCTTCTTCTTTTAATGAGTTAATGACTTTTTGCCCATAAAATTCATTAACATTAGAATCTGTAACTATAGCTATTTTTCTTCCTTTGTATATTTTTTTAATTTCTACGCCAATTTCGCCAAGTAATCCATTCTTAATGTATATTGGATACGTTCCACTGGAAGCTTTAACTTCTATACTATACACTTACTCTATCTCCCTTCTCTTATTCGTTGCATTTTCAAACCTTTTCTTTAGAAAGTCTTCATCGCCATTTAATATTGCATCTTTTATTTCCTTAATATTGTTTTCAAAATCTTCTATCTTACTAATTATATTTTCTTTATTATACAGGAGTAATTCGGGCCATAATTCACCGTTTATAGTTGCAACTCTTGTGGTGTCTTTAAAACTCCCTCCAATAAACTGAGATACCCCCCTAATTGAACTATTACAATCTATTAACGAAACAGCTATAATATGGGGTAACTGGCTTGTATAAGCGATTATATCATCGTGCTCTTTAGGTGTAAGATTAGATACTTTCTTGCAACCCATACCTCCAGCTATAGCCCTTATTAAATTTATATTTTCCTGTTTATTCCCATCTACTGGAGTTAATACATAATTAGCATTTTTAAACATATCCTTAGTGGCAGCATTTAATCCTGATTCTTCTTTTCCTGCCATAGGGTGTCCTCCAATAAAATCTAAGTCCTCTCGAAGTACAGGCATAATTTCTTTTATTAAATCACTCTTAATTCCAGCAGTGTCTGTAATGACTGCTCCCCTTTTAAATAAATTCATATTACTTTTCATAAAATCTATAGTCTTTTGCGGATAAATCGCTAAAATCACAATGTCCGAATTACTGAGTGGTATTTCTGGGCTTATATATCCTTTATCAATAATACTCATCTTTTCCGCGGTCTCCAATGTCTCTTTATCTATGTCAATAGCCCAAAGATTTTTAGGCTTTAACTCTTTTAATGCCATAGCAAAGGATCCACCAATAAGTCCTAAGCCTACAATTGTAATATTAAAATCGGTGCAATCCAAATTTACCACCCCTTAAATTATTCTATCTTGCGTTTTTGCAATTACCCTTAACGAATGCATCATAGCCTCAAATTTCTCTGGTTTTAATGATTGTGGTCCATCACTAAATGCATTAGCAGGATCGTAATGCACCTCGATTTCAAGACCATCTGCGCCAACTGCTATTGCTGCCTTTGCAAGTGGCTCTACTAACCACCACTTACCAGCAGCATGGCTAGGATCCACTATAACTGGCAAATGACTAAGTTTCTTAAGCACTGGGATTGCACTTAAATCTAAAGTATTTCTTGTGAAAGTTTCGAAGGTTCTAATTCCTCTTTCACATAAAACTACGTTTTGATTACCCTCAGACATTATGTACTCAGCAGACATAAGAAATTCTTCAATAGTTGCACTCATACCTCTTTTTAAAAGTATTGTCTTATTACATCTTCCTACTTCCTTTAAAAGGTCGAAATTTTGCATATTTCTAGCACCAATTTGCAATACATCAGCATACTGTGTTATTTTCTCAACGAGTTCTACACTCATAACTTCAGTTACAATTGGTAGTCCTGTTAATTTTTTGGCTTCTAATAATATTCTTAGTCCTTCTTCCTCCATTCCCTGAAAGCTATATGGAGAAGTTCTTGGTTTGTAAGCTCCACCTCTAAGGAAATTAGCTCCTGCAAGCTTAACTTCTTTTGCAATAGTTATCAATTGCTCTTCACTTTCCACAGCGCAAGGTCCGGCTATTATTGCTAGTTCTTTTCCACCGATTGTTCTGTCCGCTACATTTATTATTGAGTCGTCTGGATGGAATAGTCTATTAGCTCTTTTGTAAGGAGCTTGGACTCTCATAACCTTATCAACACTTTCCTCTGCTTCAATCTGGCTTATGTTTATTGCACTTGTGTCTCCAACAAGTCCTAAAATGCAACAGTTTTCTCCCTTAGTAATATGAACGGCACAACCTAATCTCTCTATTTTTTTTACAATTCCTTTAACTTGATCTTGTTTTGCATCACAATTCATTACAATTACCATTTAAAATTCCTCCTAAAATATTATTTGTTTACCTTTCTTTAATAAATAATCAACTTATAATTTCTTATAAAAATGTAGAAAAAAAGGGAAGACCCATTTAATGAGTCTTCCCTTTGAATAGCTTAGTTTACCTTCTATAAAGCAGCATAAACTTGCACCATAATTTTATTCTTTAACTCATTATTTAAAGAAATCTTATATATTTTTTTGTATAAAAAGTAACCTGTGCTAAAATAAAAATAGCCCAAGCTAAAATAAAAATATACTTTCTTGTTGATTCCCTTAATAATGATATTTTTCATAATAACGCCTCACAATAGTTTGAATTATTACCTACTACTTCTTTAATGTTTAAATACTATAACAAGTTGGGGTATTTGTCAAGGATTTGCTTTTAAAAAATTGGAAATACAAATACCCTTCATTTGCCTTTTATCTTAGTGTATACTTTCAATATCTTCTCTCTTTTGTTTTTTATTGCATATCTTTTTCCTTCTTGTTTCAAGTTCAGCAACTACATCCTCTACTTTTATATCCTGAAGCACCATAAGCACTAATGTGTGATAGAATAAATCTGATATTTCCGACACTGTTTCTTTCGGATCGTTGTTCTTGCTGCTAATTATTACTTCTGCACTTTCTTCTCCTATTTTTTTTAGAATTTTGTCCAATCCTTCTTCAAAAAGATAACTTGTGTAGGATCCTTCTATAGAATTTCCTTTTCTCTCTTCAATTATTTTATAAAGTTCCTGTACTACGTTATTTTCGCTCATTTTATTAATCTCCTTTTCTATTTATATTATGATCTATTGATTTTGGTTTCACCTATACTTCACTCTTTAAAATTTCCCTGTAGAAACAACTTTTACTTCCAGTATGGCAAGCCACTCCCACTTGCTTAACCTGTATAAGAATTGTATCTCCATCACAATCAAATTTTATGCTTTTTACATATTGAAAATGTCCTGAGGTTTCTCCTTTGTTCCAGAACTTATTTCTAGATCTGCTAAAGAACCAAGTTGTTCCTGTTTCTATAGTTTTTTTAAGAGATTCTTGATTCATGTAAGCAAGCATCAAAACCATTCCACTACTTTCTTCCTGCACTATTGCTGGCAATAATCCATTATTAAATTGAATCTCTTTTATGTCATCCACAATAACCACCGCATTTCTTAAATTTTCATTAAATTCTAATTTCTACGCCCTTATTTTTAAGATACTTTTTTACTTGCTTTATGGATAGTTCTTTGTAATGAAAGAGTGAAGCTGCAAGGGCCGCATCTGCGCCACTTTTTTCAAAAACATCATAAAAGTCCTCTAATTTTCCACAGCCTCCTGATGCAATTACTGGAATATTTACAATACCTGTAATTGCATTTATAAACTCTATATCATACCCTTTTTTTGTTCCATCAGCATCCATACTCGTTAAAAGTATTTCGCCTGCTCCTAGCTCTTCTACTTTTTTTGCCCATTCCACTGCATCTAGCCCAGTATCTATTCTTCCACCATTTATAACCACATGCCACCCTGTGTTGTCATCGTTTCTTTTCCCATCTATAGCAACTACGACACATTGACTTCCAAATTTTACTGATGCATCTGTTATAAGCCCAGGATTTCGAATTGCAGCAGAGTTTATAGATATTTTATCTGCTCCAGCTCTAAGAATTTCTTTAAAATCCTCTATACTCTTAATTCCTCCACCTACAGTGAGTGGGATAAATACCTTTTCGGAAGTCCTTTTTATAACATCAACCATTGTTTTTCTTCCATCATGAGTGGCAGTAATATCTAGAAATACAATTTCATCTGCCCCCTGGTCATTGTAAAACTCTGCAATTTCTACAGGGTCACCTACGTCTGTTAGATTTATAAAATTTATTCCCTTCATTACCCGTCCCATAGTTACATCCAAACAGGGAATAATTCTCTTAGTAAGCATCTGCAATCCCCCTTCCCTCTAATATTGCTTCTTCAAGGGATATATTGCCACTGTAAAGTGCTTTTCCTATAATGGCCCCATACATATTCATCTTCTTAAGCTTTTTTATATCTTCAATATTTTTCATACCACCTGATGCAATAATATTACAGGTAACCATGTCGTTTATTTTCCCTGTTGCTTCAAAATTAGGTCCAGTCAAAGTGCCATCGCGACTTATATCTGTAAAAATAATAGTTTTTATACCTATACTCTCCATTTCTTTCGCAAAATCTATATATTCTATTTTACTACTTGTTTGCCAACCTTCTACTGCTACAAATCCATCCCTTGCATCGATACCAATGGCAATTTTTTCTCCAAATTTTTTTACTGCTTCTTTTACTAGTGCCGGATTATTTAAAGCTGCAGTACCAAGTATTACTCTATTAAGGCCCTTTTCAAGTAGCATTTCAATGGTATCCAAAGAGCGTATCCCCCCACCTAACTGTACTGGAATCTTTAAATCATTTATAACTTTATTTATACTATCTAGATTTTTAATATTTCCACTCAGAGCTCCATCCAAATCTACCATATGTAGATACTCTGCTCCTTTGCTAGCAAAGTTCATGGCTGTTTTCAGAGGATCCTGCGCAACAATCTCCGATGAAGTAAATTCCCCCTGATAAAGCCTAACACACTTTCCATTTTTTAAATCTATAGCTGGGAATATCTTCATTATAACACCTCCGCAAAGTTTTTAAGTAATTTCATTCCAGCATCTCCACTTTTCTCTGGATGGAACTGCAAACCAAATATATTACCCTTGCTTACAATTGCAGGTATCTTTTTCTCATACATACAATATGCATTTACTGTGCCAGTCTCACACCCTTCTGCATAATATGAATGAACGAAATATACATAACTATTTTCCGCTACCCCCTCTAGTAGTGGAGATTTAGTTTCAAAAGATAAATTATTCCATCCCATATGAGGAATTTTTATAGAACCTTCTAATTTCTTGATGTTTCCTTTTAATAAACCCAATCCCTGACATTTTTCAATCTCGTAACTTTCCTCAAAGAAAAGTTGCATGCCAAGACATATTCCAAGTATTGGTTTTCCTTCATTTGCTAAGGATTTAATTACCTTATCCAGTCCCTTTTCCTTCATATTTTTCATTGCATCTGGAAATGCACCTACCCCTGGGACAATAATGCTTCTACACTTTGATATTTCCTCACCATCTGAAGATATTAGGGACATAATATCCAACGCTTTAAGTGCATTTTGGACACTTTTTAAATTTCCAACACCATAATCCACTATCGCTATCATAGTTTTCCTCCTTATAAAGATCCTTTTGTAGATAGTACTCCTTTTATTCTTTCATCATAAGTTAAAGCTTCACTTAATGCTTTTCCAAAAGCTTTGAATAAAGCTTCCACCATATGATGATTGTTTTTTCCATAAATTACTCTTGCGTGGAGTGTTATTCCACCATTTGTTGCCACAGCCCTGAAAAATTCCTCTACCATTTCTGTATCAAAACTTCCAATTTTATCTACAGTAAAATCTGCATCAAATACAAGGTAAGGTCTACCACTTAAATCCACAGACACTGTAGAAAGTGTTTCATCCATAGGTACAAAACTAGTTCCATATCGCTTTATACCTTCTTTTCCCTTCATTGCTTCCTTAATAGCCATTCCAAGGACTATCCCTACATCTTCAATTGTATGATGTGAATCTACATTCAAATCCCCTACAGCCTTAACGTATAGATCCAAAAGTCCATGTTTTGCAAAAAGGCATAACATATGATCAAAGAAACCTATGCCTGTATCACCTTCATAAATCCCAGACCCATCTAAGTTTACACTTGCTTCTATCTTTGTTTCTTTGCTTTCTCTCACAATTTTTGCTTGTCTTTCCACCAACATATATCTCTCTCCTTTTGCTCTTACAAATGGTAATATTATTAATATTAAATCTTATATATTTTCTTCACTTTTCAATGTTATATTCTTTAATAAGAATTCATTTTCTTCTCTACTTCCTATTGTTATTCTTAAACAATTTTTTAATGTTCCAGTAGTAAAGCTACGAACATTTATACTATGTTCTAAAAGTAGTTCTTTCATTTTATGTGCATTTGGAACCTCAATCAATATAAAATTTGCTTCTGCTTTATAAAGTTTTATTCCATTAATCACATTCAATTTTTCCCATAAGTACCTTCTCTGGGCAAGTATATTTTTCACATTCCTATTTATTATTTCCGGATTTTTTAAAATAACACAAGCAATGCTTTGGGAAATTGCATTCACATTATAAGGTGGCTTTACTTTTTTAAGTTCTCCCATTAAAATGCTATTCGTAATCATAAATCCAAGTCTTATTGCTGCGAGTCCAATTTTCGAACAAGTTCTAAGTACAATCAAATTCTCATAATTTTCAATTTTATCTAATATAGTCTCACCATAAAATTCGAAGTAAGCCTCATCAATGACCACAATACATTTACATCCTTCTATTATTTTAATAATATCCTCTCTTGTAATAATATTGCCCGTAGGATTATTGGGATTAGATAAAAATACAATTTTAACCTCTTCACGATTTGCCATTGAAATAAAACCTTCTACATCCAATTTCAGTTCTTTGCCTCGCGGAAATTCAATTGGAATTCCTCCTGCAACTCTAGTATATAAACCGTACATTGAAAAATCAGGACTTTGCATTGCTACTTTGTCTCCGGTATTTAGAAAAGTATGTGCAATGATTTGTATACATTCATCTGAACCATTTCCAGCCATCACATTTACACTTTTCACATTTGCATATCTTGCATAAAGGGAACACACCTCTAATGCGTCTGCATCCGGATATCTATTATAAATAGAGTTCGCAATTACCCTACCTATTTCCCCTCTTATATCATCTGATAAGTTATCAAAACTTTCATTGGCATTCAGCCTAACTTTATAATCAATCTTACCAGCACTATAGGATTCAAAATCACTTAAATCGCTTCTGAAAAAATCCTTTATCATAATTTAAACCTCACTTTTATAGAATTTCCGTGTGCGGTAAGCCCCTCAACCTCACTAAGCTTTATTACCTTGTCTTTAACCTCGCTAAGAGCTTCCTTTGTATAGTATATATAACTTGATTTTTTGATAAAATCATCTACAGATAATGGAGAAAAAAATCTTGCAGTTCCACTGGTTGGAAGAACATGATTAGGACCTGCAATATAGTCGCCTAAAGGCTCTGGTGAATATTGTCCTAAAAATATAGAACCTGCATTTTTTATATCCCCTAAATAATCAAATGGATCCTTTATCATAACTTCAAGATGTTCTGGTGCGATTTTATTTGCTAGTTCTATAGCTTCTTTTATATTTGTCACAATTAAGATAACTCCGTATTTTTCCAAAGATTCACTGATAATATCCTTCCTGCTCATACCTCTTATCTGCAGTTCTAGCTCGGAAGCTACCTTCTGCGCTAGTTCCCTTGAAGTGGTTATAAGCATTGCAGAAGCAAGCACGTCATGCTCTGCTTGAGACATTAAATCAGCTGCAATAAACTTTTCATTTGCAAGTTCATCTGCAATAATTAATATTTCACTTGGCCCTGCAATCATATCTATAGCAACAGATCCAAATACGCTTTTTTTCGCCATAGCCACATAAATGTTTCCTGGTCCTACTATTTTGTCCACCTTAGAAATACTCTCTGTTCCAAATGCAAGTCCTGCAATTGCCTGTGCACCGCCTACTTTATATATTTTGTCCACACCTGCTATATCTGCGGCTACTAGAATATGCGGATTCACACTTCCGTCGGATAGAGGTGGTGTTACCATAACTAGGTTTTCAACACCTGCCACCTTTGCTGGAATTACATTCATAATAACAGTAGACGGATAAGCTGCCGTACCGCCAGGTACATATATTCCTACGCTTTCAAGGCCTCGAACAATTTGCCCTAAAATAACACCCTTTTCTTTTGTCATCATCCAAGCATTTCTCTTTTGTTTTTCATGGAAGTCCTCTACATTTTTCTTAGCTAGTGTTATTGCATCTAAAAAATCCTTATCTACCATTTTATATGCATTTTTAATTTCTGTATCTGTTACAATAAGGTTTTTAGAAGTAACTAATTTACTATCAAATTTTTGAGTGTACTCGATTATGGCATCATCGCCTCTAGTTCTTACATCTGATAAAATTTTATCCACTACAATGCCTACGTCTTCTTGAACTTCTTCTGATCTTTTTTTCAGAAATTCCATATATTCTCTTCCTATATTACTATTTGCATCTATAATTTTCATCATGATACCGTCACCTCATTCCTATCTACATATTCTTGAACCTTCGCTATCAAATCGCCGATTTTCTCCTTTTTCATCTTCATACTGGCTCTATTTACTATCATTCTTGCACTAATATCGCAAATTTTTTCTATAATAATCAATCCATTTTCCTTAAGCGTGTCTCCAGTTTCAACTAAATCTACAATTGCATCAGATAACTCGAGTATTGGAGCAAGTTCCACTGACCCATCAATTTTGATAATTTCAACATCTTCATC
>JBLHPD010000067.1:0-21615 GCA_047624165.1 Clostridium sp.
ATGTGGAGGAGCTAAAGAAAATTCGAAAGTTAATGAAAGTAAAGAAAGAACATGGAAAATTAGTCATGTTAGACCAGAAGGTACTTCTACGGATATAGACATAAAAGCCTTTGTTGAAGATGTAAAAACTAGTTCAGAAGGCAAAATAACAACTGAGATATATCCAGCAAGTTCATTAGGAAACTATACAGTTGTACAAGAACGTGTAGCTTTAGGAGATGTTACAATGCAATTAGCCCCTGCTGGTACAAGTGTAACGAAGGCTATGGCTATTGCAAGTGTACCTTATATTGTAAGCACATGGGATGATGTGAGGAAAATATATGCAAGAGATAGCGTGTTAATGACTGAAATGGAAAAAATGTTTGAGAAGGAAAACATTATGCTTCTTGGAACATATCCAAAATATTTTGGTGGTATTGCATTGTCTAAAGAACCAAAAGAACCTACAAATCCTATTATTTCAAAAGGAATCAAAATTAGGGTTCCTGCTATGCAAGCATATCAGAAAACAGCTGAGGCATTAGGGTTTATCGCAACTCCTATTGCATATTCAGAAGCTTTTACAGCTATGCAAACAGGTATTGTTGATGGTGCTATAGGTTCAGGGGCAGAGGGATATTACTCAAGCTTTAAAGATTTAACAAAATACTACTTACCTGTGAATGATCATTTCGAAATGTGGTTCCTATACATGAGTATGGATACATGGAATGATTTATCGGATGCAGAAAAGAAAGTTGTGGGAGACGCAGCTTTAAAAATGGAAAAAGCAAGATTTGCCAGTGCTGAAGCCGAAGAGCAAGAATTCATCGATAAATTAAAAGCAGGTGGAACTGTAGTTGTCGAATACAGCGATGCACAACTAGACGTGATGGCTAAAAAAATTAAAAGTGAAGTATGGCCTGTAATTAAAGATGAATTAGGAGCAGAGCTATTTGATACTATTACAAAATAATTTTATTACATGAACACATGTAATAAAAGGGATAGGACCATATTAGAATATAGTCCTATCTTTTCAAATGAAAATTAGATTGATATAGAAATGAGTATAACCTCTGGGATAGATAAACGCTCATATTGAAAATTTACTGAAAAAATATTATACTAATAAATCAGAAATAATTAGTATTTATGGTTTAATGGTTCAGGCAAACAAACTATAATAAAATACTTAGTTTTAGATATGTTAAGTTAAAAAATAATTTTTTTTAAGCTTAAATGTCCTACAACCATACAATAGTACATCAATTATATATATTTTTTTGAAATTAAATGAATTATCCTAAAAAATAATACATTTAAAATAAATAAAATGGGGTGTTTTTATGAACAATAAATTAGAAGGAAAAAATTACAAATGGGTTCTTATTGGAGCGGGTAATGGAGGACAATCAATGGCTGGACATCTAGGAGTAATGGGATTTTCAGTAAAAATATTTGATGTGTTTAAGCCAGTAATTGATGCAATAAAAGAACAAGGTGGAATACATGTTGATGGAGTTGTAAATGGATTTGGTAAAGTTGAATTAGCAACTACTGACATAAAAGAAGCTTTAGAGGATGTGGACGTCATTGTTGTAACATTACCATCTCTTTATCATGCAAGCATAGCTAAAGCATGTGCACCATATTTAAAAGATGGACAAATTGTTCTATTACACCCAACTGCAACATTTGGTTCATTAGAGTTTAGAAAAGTTTTAATAGATGAAAAATGTAAAGCAAATATAATTTTAGCAGACACTCAAACTTTATTATATACTTGTAGAAGTCCTAAATTTGGATATGCAAACATATTTGGTATAAAAAATGTTGTTCTTACTGCAGCCCTCCCATCTAAATATAATGAAAAGGTACTTAGCATTATAAATACTGCATTCCCTCAGTTTATAGCTGCTGAAAATGTTTTACGGACAGGACTAGAAAATTTAAATGCAATGATGCACCCAGCACCAACCATACTAAATACCGGAAGAATAGATTCTCAGGAAGATTTTTTATATTACTTAGATGGAATTACTCCAGCAGTTGGACATTATGTTGAAGAAATGGACAAAGAAAGGATTGAGATAGGAAAAGCAGTTGGACTAAAATTAACGCCTATGACAGAATGGTATAGAAAAATGTATGATGCTAAAGGAGATACTTTAAGTGAATTAGCTAAATCTACAGAATGTTATAAAGGAGTTAAAGGTCAAAAATCACTTAAAACTAGATATCTTCTAGAAGATGTTCCTAATTCACTTGAACCTATCGTTTCTCTTGGCCATATGTTAGGAGTAAATGTAAGTAAAATGGAAACAATAGTTAATTTAGTAAGAGACATGCTTGGAGATGAAGTTGTTCCAGGAAGAACTATGGCTAGGCTTGGATTAGAAGGAATGAATGTTGAGCAGCTTAATAAATTAGTTAATGAAGTTGTGGCTTAAAATAATAATAAATTATAATTTTTAAAGATTTAATAAAATACTACTTATCTGTGGATGTTAACTTCGAAAAGTAAGATTTGCCAGTTCTGAAGCCGAAGAGCAAGAATGAGCTATTTGATACTATTACAAAATAAATTTTTCTCTTGAATACATGTAATAAAAAGGATAGGACCATATTAAAATATGGTCCTATTTTTTTAAAATGAGTTATTTATATTGATTTATATTGATTGATTTATATTGATTTATTTATATTGATTTATTTAGATTGATTTATTTAGATTGATTTATTATAATAAATTATGTTGGGATTATTTAGTATGCTATATTGAGTTATAAATAGATCTATAAACAAAAGGAGAAATAATATGAATAAGAATTTTTTTAATAAAGATACTTTAAAAGACGTTTTTTTTGTTATATTGGGGAGTTTTATAACATCTATTGGGATAAATATGTTTTTAACACATGCAAAGCTTTTAAGTGGTGGTACTACTGGAATAGCTCTTATTTTTCAGTATTTATTTAAGGTACAAGCTGGGTATACAATTTTTCTACTTAATATTCCTTTATTAATATTAAGTTGGTTTAAGCTAAATAATAGATTTACTATATATTCAGTTATTGGCGCAATATCTTTATCTCTTTCTCTGATATTAACACATCCTGTATCTAATATTTTAAATATTAATGATAATTTACTTTATTGTTTATATGGAGGTGGTATTAGTGGAGTTGGCTATGGACTTGTATTTGCTCACAAGGGTTCAGTTGGCGGTTTTGATATAATATCCATGGTAATTAAAAGCAAACATACGAATTTCAAGATAGGCAAAATAGGTTTTATTGTGAATTTAGTAATTGTTTCAATTAGTAGTTTTATATTTGGACTTCCTTCTTCTTTGTATACATTGGTTGCCATGTTCATTACTTCCTTTGTCCTTGATAATGTGGTAAAAGGATTAAGTCTGAAGAAACTTATACTTATTATTACTGATAAGCCAGAAGAAATTGCAGATATAATAATAACACAGTTACATAGTGGGGTTACCAATATTTACGGAGAAGGTGTTTACACGAAAAGACAAAAAAAAATACTTTACTGCATAATACCGCTATCCCAATTACCAGAGCTAAAAACTATAGTTAAGACAATTGACGATACAGCTTTTTTAACTATTGTTGATGCATCAGAGGTAGAAGGAAAAGGATATAGAAATGCTGTATAAACTACCGTTGGTAAATCTAACTTGGGGTGGTTTAGTTGCTAAATAAACATTTTCTCCTAGATATATATATATAGTAATACAGCAGTGGCTGTTACATTGAAGTGATAAGTAAAAGTGCGAAAACCTAATAATCGCACTTTTTATTATTGAATAAAGGATATATTTAGGAAAGTTGTTGACATTAAACCCCTAACAGTATATACTGTATATATAGTATATATACGCTATGCACGAAGGAGCTAAATATGAACATTATAATTTCTAATTCATCTCAAGATCCAATTTATGAGCAAATAGTAATTCAAATTAAAACTGCCATTATGAAGGATGAAATTTCACAGGGAGATGCCCTTCCTTCTATAAGAAGCTTAGCAAAAGAGCTTCAGATAAGTGTTATTACAACTAAGAGATCTTATGAAGAACTTGAAAGAGAAGGTTTTATAGAAACTGTTCCTGGAAAAGGTTCCTATGTTTCTGGTCAAAACAAAGATCTAATAAGAGAAAAACGATTAACAGCTATAGAGGAAAAACTGATAGAGGTCACAACTGAGAGCAAACTTTTAAATTTAAGTTTAGAAGAATTGCAAAGTATGCTAAGAATTCTATATACAGAAGAGAACTAATATCTAATGGAATTAAAGTGATAACTATTAACGTTATTATATTTTAGAAAAATAATTAATGGGGGAATAAACATGGATAAAATTTTAGAAATAAGAAATATAACTAAGTCCTATAAAGATTTCACTTTAGATAATCTGAGCTTTAATGTTGAAAGAGGATCTGTAATGGGATTTATTGGGCCGAATGGCGCTGGTAAAAGCACCACAATAAAACTTATAATGAATCTTATTAAAAAAGATAGTGGGGACATAAATGTTTTTGGACTGGATAATTTAAAGCATAATAAAGAAATTAAACAAAAAATCGGGTTTGTTTATGATGAAAATTATTTCTATGAAGAATTAAACATCATAGAAATGAAAAACATCCTTCGGCCTTTCTATAAAAGCTGGAATGATACCTTGTTTGAAAAATATATAAAAGAATTTGAACTACCTAAAAAAAATAAAATTAAGAATCTATCAAAGGGAATGAAAATGAAATTTTCTCTAGCGTTAGGTCTATGTCATAATGCAGAGCTGATTATAATGGATGAACCTACTTCAGGACTCGACCCAGTCTTTAGAAGCGAGCTGTTAGACATTTTATACAGTATAATTCAAGATGAAAATGTAAGCATATTCTTTTCAACTCACATAACTACGGACCTTGAAAAAATTGCGGACTATATCACTTTTATCAATAAAGGCAAATTAGTTTTCTCTCAAACTAAAGACGAAATTGTTGAAAACTACGGGTTAGTAAAAGGCAGTAAAGAACTTTTAGACAATGATACTAGACGGGAATTTGTAAGTGTAAAAGAAACTAACTTTGGGTTTGAGGCACTAACAAAAGATATTAGTAAAGCAAGAAAAATATTTAAAGGTAAAGGCATTATTGAAAAAGCTTCTCTTGAAGATATTATGGTGTATACAGTTAGAGGAAATGTTTAATGTTAAATTTAATAATGAAGGATATTGTTATTCAGAAAAAAAACCTGCTATTTGCTTTCGCTTATACTATTTTTTTATCAATTGTTTTTTCTTCCTTAAAGCCAAGTGGCTTAGGCTTATATGTGATGGGCCCTATAGTAACTGTATATATGCTCATATCATATGCAGTAAACTATGATGATAAAAACAAAAGTGAAATTGTATTTAATAGCTTACCAATTAGAAGAGACGAGATTGTTATATCAAAATATATATCAACCTTTGTATTTCTTATTATAGGAATTAGTTATTCTATATTAATTGGTTTTATAGAAAAGATTACTGGAGCCCCATTGATTAATAGGCCAGTTTCTTTACTAGATATAGGATTAGTTTTGCCATCTGTATGTATAGTTGCTTCTATATTTTTCCCTGTGTATTTCAAATTTGGAGCTATAAAGATGAGAATATTTACCAATATAATGTTAGTGTTAATTGTTTTCTTACCAGTGAATGTTATTATCTATGCTAATAAAAATCCAAATAACATTTTAGTGCAAGGATTTAATCATTTTATGAATAATACATCTAGTTTTACATTGAATTCTTTAGCTATAATAGTAGGATTAATTATATTCTTATTATCTCTAATTATTTCAATCAGGATTTATAATAACAAGGAGCTTTAAACTCTGGTCATTTAGGAGGAATATATAATGTTAAATTTAATAATAAAGGATATTCTTATTCAGAAAAAGACCTTTATATACACTCTTCTTTATACTATTTTTGCATCAGCTTTTTTTTCTTCACTGGGGCCGAGTGGCTTCGGTTTATATATGTTGTCGCCTATGGCAACTACCTATATGTTCATCACTCTTGCTGTAAGCTATGATGATAAAAACAAAAGCGAAATTATATTAAATAGTCTACCACTTAAAAGGGAAGATATTGTTATATCAAAATATATATCAATCTTTGCATTTGCAATTTTAGGCTTTATATATTCTATATTAATTGGATTTATAGGGAAAACAACTGGACTTCCAATGTTTACTAGGTCAATTTCATTATTCGATATTGTGTTTGTGTTAACATCTGTATGTATATTTAGTTCTATATTTTTCCCTGTATATTTTAAATTTGGGAATATAAAGATGAAATTTTTTAATGTTATTTTGCTTATGTTAATTATTTTCTTACCAACCTTCGCTATTGAATATGCTACTAAAAATCCCAATAATGTTATAGTGCAAAAAATTAATTATTTTATTACGAATACCTCTAGTTTTACTCAAAATTCTTTAGCTATAATAGTAGGATTAATTATATTCTTATTATCACTAATGATCTCTATACGTATCTATAATAAAAAGGAGTTTTAAACTCCTTTCATCATTTAGGAGGAAAGTTTAATGTTAAATCTAATAATAAAGGAGATAGCTATTCAGAAAAAGACCTTGTTATACACTTTTCTTTATACTGTTTTTACACCATTTGCTTTTTTTTCAATGGGACAGAGTGACTTTAGTTTATATGTGATATCCCCTTTGGGAATAACCTATATGTTTACAACCTTTGCGGCTAGCTATGATGATAAAAACAAAAGTGAAATTGTATTAAATAGCTTACCACTTAAAAGAAGTGATATTGTTATATCAAAATATATATCAACTTTACTATATGCTTTTATAGGCTTTATTTATTCTATATTAATTGGATCTATAGGGAAAGCTACTGGACTTCCAATGTTTACTAGGTCAATTTCACTATTGGACATTGTCTTTGTTTTAACATCGGTATGTATATTTGCCGCTTTATTTTTCCCAGCGTATTTCAAATTTGGATTTATGAAGACAAAAGTATTTGATACATTACTTCTTATGCTAATTGTGGTATTACCATCTTTGGCTATTCAATATGCTGGTTCAAGTCCAAATAATGTTATAGTGCAAAAAATTAATTATCTTATTACTAACACTTCTAGTTTTACGCAAAATACTTTAGCCCTAACAATAGGATTGATTTTCTTTTTAATTTCTTTAATGTTCTCTATGCACATTTATAATAATAAGGAGTTTTAAATTCTTACTATTTAATACTTTTATACTTTTATACTTTTAGCAAATTTAATACTATAAAAAAATACTATAAAAAAATTAGATTGGAGGTGTTTATAATGAAAAAAAACAAAGGTTTAAATATATTTCTTCTTTGCTTAGGAGGAGGATTTTTTATGTTAGGTAATAAATTTGGTATATTATATTCAGTTTTATCATCTTTATCATTTATTACATGGGCAATACTTTTTATTGATAAAAGTAAAAAGACGACTTTTTAACAAAAGGAAAATAATAGTTGAATTAAATCTAAATGTAGTAAAAATATTAGATTGGAAGGTGTTTATAATGAAAAAAAATAAATTATTGAACAGTGTAAGTAATAATTTTCATAGCTACAAAATCAGCTGGACTATGGGTCTTTTGAGTTTATCAGCAGAATTTAGTTTACTTGGGAATGTATATGGTATGGTGTATTCAGTCCTTGCATTTTTACCGATTTTTGCATGGGGAATACTACTTACTAATGAAAATAAAAATACTGATTTATAACAAATAAGACAAGATCCGATATAGTCTGTTAAAATAATATTAGTAATGAACTATTTTAATATAAGTAAAGGAGGGAATACATGAAGCACAGAGTTGCAGTAGTTTCTCATTGTAAATGTACATCTGAAAGGTATGGAGTATTAATAAAATCCCTATTTGATAAATATATAGAAGTAGAAATATATAACTTGGAGGATGGTAGCTTAGAAGAGGGAGTCAATGCTGATTTAATTCTTATCTCCTCTTTTACAATTTTTCAGGAAGTAAAGAAATATGTGAGAAATAATGCAGAAATAATTATTTTAAATTATACTATAACTAAAAAAGGTTTTAATAAGTTAAAGCAATTACCGTCTGGGACTAAGGCTATGCTTGTTAATATAAATGCCAAAGTATGTATGGAAACAATAGCGTTGATATTTCAATTAGGTTGTAGGGAACTTAATTTAATCTCAGTTTATCCTGGATTAATAGATTTACCTGATGTATCGATTGCAATTACCCCTGGAGAGATAAAGTGTGTTCCAACCTATTTAAAGAAGATTATTGACATAGGTGACAGAGTGCCGGAAAAAAGTACTATTATAGATGTGGCTACAAAGTTAAATTTGAGAGAAGCACTTAATGATTTTGCCATAAAAGAATATTTCAATAAAATTATGCCAATTAGTTATGGACTTGAAAAAATGCTTGTTGAGAATAAAAGCTTAAACAGCCAACAAAACATATTATTAGAAGTAATGGAGCAGGGAATAATAATCACAAACTCTTTTGGTTTAATTTTTGCTTATAATGATAGTGCAGAAAAAATATTAGGAATATCTAGGGATAAGGCAATTGGATATAATTATTTGAAAGTTATATCTGAGATAAAGTTTGAACAGGTTTTAACCAATTTAACACCAATTAAGAATAAGTTAGTAAAAATAAATAATATGGATATTGATTTATCAGTTTTCCCTATTACATACTCAAATAATGTTTATGGTGCTATGGCAATTGTGAACAGGTTTATTGAAACAGAAAAGAAACAGCATAAGTTAAGAGTGCAGCTGCTTGGTAAAGGGCACCTAGCTAAATATACATTTAATGATATTTTAGGGGAAAGCAAAACAATTGAAGAATGCAAGAAAATTGCAGGAAGAATTGCTTCTTCGGATGCACCTGTACTAATTACAAGTGAAAGCGGCACAGGCAAGGAACTATTTGCACAGGGTATACATAACGCATCCAAAAGATATAATGATCAGTTCGTCGCAATAAATTGCGCAGCTCTTCCAGAAAGTCTTTTGGAAAGTGAATTGTTTGGATATGAAGGAGGCGCATTTACTGGAGCAAAAAAAGAAGGAAAACTAGGTCTCTTTGAACTGGCACATAATGGTACGCTGTTTTTGGATGAAATAGGTGATATGCCGCTTAATCTGCAGGCAAGACTGTTAAGGGTATTACAGGAAAAAACAGTGATGCGTGTTGGTGGAGATAGTATTATGAATGTAAATGTAAGAATTATTTGTGCAACAAATAAAAACTTGAAAAAACTAATTATACAAAATAAGTTTAGAAATGATCTATATTATAGAATTAGTGTTCTACCTCTTAATATACCTCCGCTTAGAGAACATAAAGATGATATTTTGGTACTAACTGAAGCATTTAAAAAAGAATTTAATGCAAATTTTATTTTAACTGATAGTGCTAAAGAAGAGATGGAGAAATATGATTGGCAGGGGAATGTAAGAGAACTGAGAAATTATATTGAATATTTAAGCAATCTCGGTGAAAAATGTATTGATGTAAAAGATCTTCCATTTATCGAAAGGAAGCTTGATTTAACAGTTAATGACGAGCTGAATGAAGAGAAAATCATTAACCAAAAGTTTTTAAAAAATACAAATGACCGGAATGGATATGTTACCATTTTGAAGTTATTAGATAAAAGTTATAAAGAACATACCCATTTAGGAAGAAGGAGCTTGTCGCAAATTGTTTCGGATAAAGGTGTATTTTTATCCGAACAAGAAATTCGGAGTATTATTTTAAAGCTTGAGTCTTATGGTTTCGTTGAAATTAAAAAGGGCAGGGCAGGTACAAAAATTACAGAAACAGGTCAGCGTGCGTTAAAACAGATTAAGGAAAATGTGTAATTTATAATGCATAAGGATAAAGGTATGAATGGGTTAATATTAGCCCATTCATACCTTTGTTTATTATAAGATCATTTTTAAAGTATGTAAATGTCTAATATAAGTTGGTAAAAGTATTGGCATCAAAATTGCTTTTAAATAAAATAAGTGAAATATTGTAGGGGGAGGAGTTATGAACAATTATATAAAAATCAAGATAAGTAGTTAAATATAGAGGAGGGAATATAAATGGCTAATTATGGAATTTTATCGATTGTACCTGTTTTTTTAGCAATAGTGCTTTCAATTAAGTACAAAAATGTTGTTTTAGCTTTATTTGCCAGTGTATTTATTGGAGTTCTAATAATAGTAAAATGGAGCCCAGTGTTTGCCGTTACAACTATGATAGAAAAATATTTTTTTGTACAGCTCACTGATTCATATAATGCAGGGGTGCTGGTATTGCTAGTATTTATTGGTGGGTTTATAGCACTGATGGAAAAGTCAGGCGGAGCTACAGCTTTCGCAAATAAAGTTGCAAAAGTTATTAATAGCAGATTTAAAGTACAATTAGCGGCCTGGATTGGGGGAATACTTATATTTTTTTCAGATCTTGGTACACCACTTATAGTGGGACCGATTTTCGAACCGTTATTTGATAAATTAAGGGTCTCTAGAGAAAAATTAGCTTGGATTTTAGATGCTACAGCTTCTCCAGTTGCAGTACTTGTGCCATTTATAGGCTGGGGTGTCTATATTATGGGTCTTATACAAAAGGAATTCGATTTACTCAAGATTACTGAATCGGATTGGGCGGCTTTTGTTCACTCGATTCCATATAATATTTATTCTATCCTTGCAATTATTATTATTCCTATTGTTGCATTTACAGGATATGAATTTAGTTCAATGGCAAAATCGGAAAAAAGAACTCAAGACACAGGAGAAATATATTGGCCAGATTCTAAACCTTTAAGAAAATCTGAAGTAGGATTAGATAGTAAAGGGAGTAAACCTATACTAATATGGCTACCTATATTAATTTTACTAATAACAATGTTTGGTATCCTTGCACCGTTAGGTTTCCCATTTACCAAAATATCAGGAGGTGCATTTAGGTCAGCTTTATGTACGGGGTATTTATTTGCAGGAGCAATATTAATGGCAATGATGGTATTCTACAAAGTAAAGACTTTTGAGGAAACCTTTAGTATTTATATTCAAGGTATGAGTAAAATGATGTATATTTCAGTTATACTTGTTTTGGCATGGTCATTAAGTTCAGTCAGCAAAGAATTAGGAACAGCAAATTATATTATACAGACAACCCAGGGTGTTATGCCTGCATGGTTATTGCCATGTACAGTATTCATAATTGCTTCAATTCTATCTTTTTCAACGGGTTCATCATGGGGTACATTTGCAATATTAATGCCTTTAGTTATACCAATGGCTTATGCAATAGGTTCACCCATTCATGTATGCATCGGTGCTGTTTTAGCTGGGGGAATGTTTGGTGATCACTGTTCTCCTATATCTGATACAACGATTCTTGCGTCATCCGGTGCTGGATGTGATCATATTGATCACGTAAAGACACAGTTACCGTATGCGCTATTAAATGGATTTGTATCAATTATTGGATTTATCATAGCAGGAATAACAGAAAGTGCAGTGGCTTTATTTATTTCAATTATTATTTCGGTTATTCTTTTGGTAATTCTTTCTAAGTTTAAGGGTGTTAAAATTAAAAATACCACATTACAGGAAATAGAAAATCAGGAAAGTTAGAAATATGAAAATAATAAAATTTATTAAGTATTGAGGAGAATGAAAATGGAAAATTTATGGGGTAGTAGGTTTGAGAAAGGGATGGACAAATTAGTAGAAGAATTCAATGCTTCTATAACATTTGATATTGAGTTATATAAGTATGACATCATGGGAAGCATCGCACATGTAACTATGCTTGCATCAGAAGGATTGGTTACTTCAGATGAAAGGGATCAGATTGTGGAAGGTTTAAACACAATAAAAGAGCGTATCGAAAATGGAGAACTAACTTTTACATATAAAGATGAAGATATACACATGGCAGTAGAAAGTGAACTGATTAAAGACATAGGCGATGTGGGCCGAAAATTGCATACGGCTAGGAGTAGAAATGATCAGACAGTATTAGATACCAAAATGTATTTAAAAGATCAAATTGTAGAAGTATTCCAATTGTTAAAGGATTTTGAGAATACTATTATAGGCAAAGCAGGAGAAAATAAGGAACGCATCATGCCAGGGTTTACTCATTTTCAACATGCACAACCTGTTACTATAGGGTTTCATCTCATGGCTTATTTTCAGCAGTTTAAACGAGATATCGAAAGGCTTGTTGGTTGTTATGAGAGATTAGATTATTGTCCACTGGGTGCATGTGCTCTAGCAGGTACAACACTTCCAATAAACAGGCAAATGACGGCCCAATTGCTTAATTTTAAAAAGGTTACCGAAAACGCTATGGATACAGTTTCAGATAGGGACTTTATAGCAGAATTCATCAGTTTTGCAGCAATCTGTATGTCGCACTTAAGCAGATTTTCGGGAGAGTTCATTGTGTGGAATTCACAGGAATTTAGTTTTATAGATATTGATGATAGTTTTTGTACTGGAAGTAGTATAATGCCTCAAAAGAAAAACCCTGATATTCCTGAATTGATTCGTGGAAAATCAGGACGTGTATATGGTGATTTGATGGCTATACTTACAGTAATAAAGGGCGTACCTATGGCATTTAATAAGGATTTTCAAGAGGATAAGGAAGCATTATTCGATACCGTGAAAACATTAAAAAATTGTATAAAAATATTTACAAATATGCTCAGTAACACAAGTTTTAAATATGATGAAATTGATAAGCAGATGTCAAAAGGATTTTTAAATGCTACAGATCTTGCAGAATCATTCGTTAATCAGGGTATTCCATTCAGAACTTCTCATGAACTGGTTGGGATTTTGGTAAAACATTGCGAGCATAAAAATATTATGCTAGAAGAGATAAAGCCTGCCGAGCTTTCGGTAATAGATAAGAGGCTAAAAAATATAGTATTGCCTGATTTGGATAATTATTCATGCATTCTTAGGAGAAATTCCTACGGAGGCACAGCTCCAGTTGAAGTAGAAAGGCAAATCAAGTCAGCATTAGAATTTTTAAATATAGAAATTTCTTAGATTAATGTTGGTTATTTAAGTAAATAAAAATAGTGCCTGGGAGAGGGCACTATTTTTGTAACTTGATGTGTTTGTGTCACTTTGAGATTGGAATGCTGAAAAAAGGTATGATTATTTTAAAGGTTCGATGTCACTAATTGAATTAGTATCTGGATCCAAATGATTTAAATTTTCTATATCTGAAAGAACTTCAATATGTTTATCTTGAACGGGTTGAGGGCTTATTATCTTATCAACATCACTCTGCACAATATCACCAGTAAGATGTTGTATTGTATCTCTTATTAAGTTTTCTAGATTTCCATCTGAAAATATAATACCTGTACTATCTGTAAATTGATTACTTGCAGTTATTGTTTTTTGTGTAGGTGGAATAACAGTACTCGTAATGATTGATGTTACTGTATTTTTACAAAAAACATTAACAGGGGAATAATCCTCAATCTGATTAGTATCTAGATTAAGTTCAGTCAAGTTAGTTAATTCGTTTAAAGGGTCGATGTTACTCATTTGATTAGTGGCTAAATCCAAAATAGTTAAGTTAGTCAATTCTTTTAAAGGCTCAATGTCACTAAGTTGATTAGTAGCTAAATCTAAATTAGTTAAGTTAGTCAATTCTTTTAAAGGTTCAATGTTTTTGATTTGATTATTGCTTAAATTTAACAAAGTCAAATTAGTCAGATTTTCTATCCCAGAAAGATTAGTAATATGCTTATCCTCAGTATTTTGAAGATTTGTTATCTTATCAACATCTTCCTTTAAAATATCTCCAGTAGGACATTGTATCTCCTCTCTTATTGTTTTCTCTAAATTTTTATCAGGAAATGTAATAACAGTACTCTCTGTAATTTGGACACTTACTGATTTTTGCTGCAGAGCACTATTTGAAGATGCACTTTCCGCATAGCTATAGCAAATAATGCTAATGCTAAATAAAAAGACAATAAAAATATTTAACCACTTAAATTTAATATAAGATATGTTTCTCATGTTCATAATCCTCCATTTGTACTAATAATTAAGCTATAACGATACTACGAATATAAATCTGAAAGTTCCACTCGTATACGTTCATCTTCACTTCTCACTTTGCTACAAGGTAGCATATCTTCCTGAATTACCGTGCTAGAAGGAAGCATAACTGTAAACTTACTTCCTTTCCCATATTCACTTTCAGCATATATACTACCACCATGTAATTTTACAATAGATTTAACTAAACTGAGGCCAATACCTGTACCTTCTGTATTCCTTGATAGCGATTTGTCTACCTGTTTAAATCTATCAAATATTATATCCAAGTTCTTTTCTTCGATGCCAATTCCATTGTCCCTTACTGATATTTCAACAAATTTGTTTTTATCCTTTACATCAACAAAGATTTCATCTCCTACATTTGAAAATTTTATTGCATTTGATACAAGGTTTAATACTATTCTCTGTATCTTTTCTGGGTCACAAGCAATCATTTTTTCTTCTGTATCTGTATCAAAAATAATATGTAAGCCTTTGCTGTCAGTAAAACTAGTTACAGAGGTCACTATTTCTTCTACAACTTCGATAATATTGTTATTTGATAAATTCAATTTAAAGAATCCTGCTTGGATCTTTGATGAATCAACTATATTATTTATAAGTTTTGATAACCTATAGGAATTTAGTTTCATTGAGTCAAGATATTTAATAATTGTGTCCCTTCGGTCGTCTAATGAGCCATTATGGCAATACATTTGGAATAACTGTATTGCTGAAGAAATTACATTTAATGGTGTCTTAAGTTCATGTGAAATATTTGCAATAAACTCTTCATGTGAAATAAGTAATTTTTTTAATTCTTTGTTCATTTCATTTTTTTTCATAACTTCTTCATTTGTATAATTCCATATATACCTAATAAACATAAGATTACACAAAGTAAGTACACTACCTAAAAAAAACAATAGGTATCGCTGAAATTTTTGAGCATTCGCAACTTTGTTGCGCGAGGTATTTACCTCTAAATTAATTTTATTTATTAGTATATTATCAGTTGTCCTAAATTTATCAACTAAATTTTTACCTTGAAGTAGGTTTAATTTTGCTTGATATGAATTGCCTTTATCGACTAATGCTATTTGATCTATGAAAAATTTTTCAATAGATTTCATCTGATCATTGAGGTGGTTAGTAGTGTCTATACCGAGCTGCGTATCTTTCAAATTATCAAGAGAAGTGTAGAACCCCTGTACTTGGTTACGACCTAAATAATAGGGCTCTAAAAAATCTTTATCTTCTGTAATGATATAGGCCCTGATACCTGTTTCTTGATTAATAAGTGATGTTAACATTTCCGTTGAAAATGTTTTTGCTGGAAGTATTTTTTTGATAATAAAATCAGATTCGTTGCATACTTTATTCATACTATAAATGCTAAATAATATTATAATTAATGATAAACAAGCAATTGAGAAATATCCCAATAGCATAGTTCGTCTACTTCTACTTTTTCCCATAATAATTATCCCCACTTCTCAAAAAATTCTGCTAATAACTTAATCTTAAAATAGTTATCCCTTATAATATATTACTACAATTTGTTACATTTTACTACAATATACAACATATTAATACGGTATTAAGAAATTAGTAATTTTATTTTAGTATTCTGTTGCCTAGTGTTAGTAGAAGGATTTAAAATAGATAACAATTCAAAATTAAACATCGCAAATAATGACAGTTAATTTAGATTCATTAAAAATACTATTAGCTAATGCTATATTTCATCCGTAAATTCATATATATATTTGCTACTCTATAATAAAACATCAACCCTAAATGAACCCTAAATGAGAATTGCCCTATAGGATTAATTTATCCTATAGGGCAATTGACGTAAAGACTTATATAGCAACACTTTATCTGCTTTTTTTCTAAATACATAAAATATATTTGAAAAAATAATTTTATTCTCAAAATCACGATCAATATAAGGAAGTAAAATAAATAATAGATACATTCCTACCCTTGCGTTCATCTGTTAAAAGTAAAGAGTGCTTTAATGCATTTAGATGGTGAGAAATACTTGGTTTGGTCATATTAAAATGTTCAGCTATTTATCGAAACAAAAGGAATATAAAAATAAAACAGGGAAAATAAGAATATATTGATAAAATTTGTAGTATAATGAAAGCAGATAAGATTAAAATAATGGTGGTACTATAGTTATTATTTCTTAAGTGAAAATATAAAACTAATGTTTCAACATTTAATTGAGGAGTGATGAATTTTGGCTGCTAACAAGCTGTTTTATAAAACTTTATTAAAAAGTATGTTTTCTGATCCATTTGAAATTAAGTATTGGGATGGGAGTGTAGAAAGCTACGGTGAAGGAGAGCCTAAATTTAAAATTATTTTTAATGAGCCAATACCAAAAGGTGACATTATAAAAAATCCATCAATAGCTTTAGGCGAAGGATATATGTCTAAAAAAATAGATATAGAAGGTAATGTACAGTCTGTTATAGAATCCATGTATAATAATAAGGAAAGCTTTCTTAAAAAGAGTGAGAAATACAAGCATCTAATAAAAATAATAAAAAGTAACATAAAAACAAATAAAGATAACATACAATTTCATTATGATATTGGCAATGACTTTTATAAACTTTGGTTAGATGATACTATGACTTATTCTTGCGGATATTTTGAAAATGATACAGATTCTCTAAATCAAGCTCAAAAAAATAAAGAAAACTATATTTTAAGAAAGTTAAATTTAAAAGAAGGACAAACCCTACTTGATATAGGTTGTGGATGGGGAGAACTTATAATTTCAGCAGCAAAAAAATATAAGGTGAAGGCCCTTGGAATTACGTTAAGTGAAGAACAACTTCAAAACGGTAATAAAAGAATAAAAGCAGAAGGGCTAGAAGATTTAGTTGAAGTTCGACTTGCAGATTACAGAGAACTTAAAAATATAAGTTTTGATAGAATCGTTAGTGTAGGAATGCTTGAGCATGTAGGAAAGGAAAATTTGTCTGAATATTTTGATGTAGTAAATAATCTACTTAAGGAGAAAGGAATTTCTCTACTTCATTGTATAACAGGAGTAAATGAAGGTGGCACAAATACATGGATAGACAAATATATTTTTCCAGGAGGATATATACCTGGAATTAAAGATATAATTACTAACATTGCAGAACAAGATTTTGAATTAATAGGTATGGAAAATATTAGAAGGCATTATGGGAAAACATTAGAATGCTGGGCACAAAATTTTGAGAATGCTCTTCCTGAAATAGAAAAGAGTAAAGATGAAACGTTTATAAGAATGTGGAGGCTATATTTAAATTCCTGTGCTGCATCTTTTAATTGCGGTAATATCAATCTTCATCAGATATTATTTGCTAAAGGTGTAAATAATGATTTACCTTGGACAAGAGACTACTTGTATATGTAGGTGATTTTTTATAATCTTTACTAGTAAGATTGCAAAATACATAATAAAACAAATTATAACGAATAAACCAGGTCGCAATGATCTGGTTTTTTTTGTTATAATTTTGTTCCGTATCCTATTGACATACGTAGGTTACGGATGTAAACTATCATTAAGGTTACAACGGTAACCTGAGAGGAGGAATTTAAATGAGCACATTGGTTTCGAAAATAACAGATTCCGAAGTTGAAGTTATTCGTGTATTATGGGAAACGGACCGAGAACTACCTATCGCCGATATTAGAAAAACACTTGAGCAGACCAGTAAATGGGAAGCCTCTACAATAAAAACATTACTTCGCAGGCTTTGTGATAAGGGTGTAGTAGTAGCTACTAAAAAAGAGGTATTCTATTATAAGCCTTTGGTTACTGAAAAAGAATATAATGAATATACTACTCAAAGCTTAATTAATCGGTTATATTCTGGCAGTGCAAAAAAACTTGTAGCATCCCTTTTAGGAAGTAAAAAGCTTGGTGATAGTGACATTGAGGAGCTACGTGATCTATTTAAGGTAGGTGATAGTGATGAGTGAAATAGTTAAGCTATTACTATCGCTTTCATTGTCAGGTAGTATTCTTGCAGTATTAATATTTGCTGTAAAGCCATTTATAAAGCACAAGCTTTCAAAATCTATACAATACTACATTTGGTTTGTAGTACTCCTAAGATTGGCGCTACCATTTTCTTTTGAAACAAGTATAATGAATGGAATCTTTTATGGTAATCAAATGCCAGTGGTAGCAACTTCTCAAGCGGAAGTTCAACCAGCGGTTCAACTAATGGTGGGGACAGCTCAAAATATACCCAATTCAAATTCACTACCCAATGTTAAGGAAAAAGTAGCTAATGGTGTTTATAATGCTGATGCCGATCATGGTAGATATTTTCAGGATTTATTTAACCAATATACTATATACATTTGGCTACTAGGTGTAATGATCGCACTTACTGTTAACTTAACGGGGTATGTTCGTTTTTTAAAATATTTAAATGGATCAAATATATTAGCTACTAATAGGGAAAATGAAATGTTAGCTATCCTATTGAATAGACAACGTAATGTGAGACTTGCTCGTAATCAATTTATAAACACCCCAATGCTAATTGGAATTGTAAGACCTTATATTATTATTCCAGATATTAAATTTAATGATAAGCAACTTAAAAATATCTTACTTCATGAAATTATACATCTTAAACGCTTTGATATTTTAGTAAAATGGATGACAATGATAGTCTCATCAATCCATTGGTTTAACCCACTTATGTATTTTATTAAAAAGGATATTAATAGTTCGTGTGAACTAGCTTGTGATGAAGCGGTTATCAAAAATCTTAGTCCAGCAGAAAAACAAGATTATGGGGATACATTAATATCTGTTGTAGCGAAGAACAAATATCCTACTGGAATATTACAGGTAACTATGTTAGACGAGAAAAAGGGCTTAAAAGAGAGGCTAGTAGCAATTATGAACCATAGTAGAAAATCAAAAAAAATAATAGCTTTCTCGGTAATTTTGATAGGACTCCTTATATTTAGTGCATTATATTTAGGTGCAGGAGTTGGAACTGGGAAAAATACCCTACCTAATATATATGTAAATGCAGAAAATCAAGGAACAAAAGTAGCACGCATGGGTACTTATTCTTGGAAATATAATGGTGTGAGTATTCAGGCTGACTCAAATGATCCTAAAAGCTTTAAGTATAAATTAGATAACTCTATTTCAGTAAAAGCAGGTCAGCAATTTGTCATTGGCACACAGAAATTAAAAAGGGATAAAAAATATGATTTTTCAATAGAAGAGATTTCTGAATATAAAGAGGGTAAGATCATACTACAAGACAAGAGAGTACCACCAAGCTTTGTAAATGGAGATTTAGGTATGACTGCACCTAAAGATGCGGGTGAATATATTTATACTATGAGATTAAATTTTAAAGATAGAGGAATAGTTAGCTATGGGTTTGTTGTAAAAGTTGATATGCCAGCATACGATTTAACTGGGATTTCAAAATATAAAACACCATATTTAGGTGATAGTAGCAAGGTTTCTGTTATAGTAAATGCTCTCCCTGTGCCTGATAGCTACTTTAAGCAACAATATATCTCAATGCTTACAGAAAAAAAACCATATAAGCTTAATGTATTTTATGAAGCGAAAAAAGATGCTTCACATATCATTGAGTGGCCAGTTGTCGATCATGATAATGTAACTTACTCTAATATGAGCAGAAATGCATTAGTTTTATTTTGCATGATTGATAATCTAGACGAAGTAACCTTTGCATTTCGTGATTCTCAGTCTGATGGAAAACTAGATGATTCAAAATATGATACCATATTTACATTTACGCGGGTTTCTATTGAAAAACAATATGGTGACATTTCTGTGCTAGAGGGTAAGTTATATTTACTTCGAGATGCATTATCGAAGTATCCAGGTGCTAAAGAAACCGCTATACGAACGCCAAAAGATGACCAAATCGAGAAATATATTGAGATAATTATGTCTGCACCAAGTACATCAGCTAGCCCCAATGACTATATTAAAGATCATCAAAAAGAATATGAAAGTATAATAGAAATGGGTGATGAAGCTCTTAATTATTTGCTTGCTCAGTTTAAAGAAAGAAGTAATAATAATGATCTTAAAGGGGGTATTATGATGAGGCTTTGCAAAGAACTTTTAGGAGATAGAAATAATGTAACAGATGAAAGTCTGTCACCACAGGAGTGGTATTCTAAGCAGACAGAGTCAATAATTTTCTAGCAACAATCATTGTATTCATCAGAACAGCCACCTTAAGTTTGACATAGATATGTATATAATCTATAATTTATTATAAATGAATAATATAACCATGTAATTGGCGGAAATGGTGTTTATCATATGGAACATGATAGATTAAGGAGATTTTGTTATGGGCTTAATGACTTCAGATTTTGAAAAAGGTAAAATAGGAAAATTATTGTTTAAGCTAGCATTACCGTGCATTGTAGCTCAATTAGTAAATGTTTTATACAACATTGTCGATAGGATATTTATAGGCAATCTTTCAAATGGCGAAATTGCTATGGCTGGAGTTGGTATATCTTTTCCTATAATTCTTATAATATCAGCTTTTAGTGTTTTAATCGGAATGGGTGGCGCACCCTTGGCTGCTATAAAAATGGGTCAAAAGAAAAATGAGGATGCTGAAAAAATACTAAGTAATAGTTTTTCTATACTTATTATTATAGGTTTAATTTTAACTGTAGCATTTTTAATTTTTGAAAAACCAATTCTTTATGCTTTTGGCGCAAGTACTCAAACTATTGAGTATGCGCGAGATTACATAACCATATACTTATTTGGAACAGTTTTTGTTCAGTTAGCTTTAGGTATGAATACTTTTTTAAATACACAAGGGTTCACAAAGATTAGTATGTTTACTGTAATGATTGGTGCTGCAATAAATATAGTTCTTGATCCAATATTTATTTTTAGTTTTAACATGGGAGTTAAAGGTGCTGCTTTAGCGACAATAATTGCTCAAATGGCTTCTGCTATATTTGTTTTAAAATTTTTATTTGGGAAAAAAACTATTTTAAAAATACGAAAAGAATTTTTAATTCCAAAATCCAAAATTATATTTTCCATTGTTAGATTAGGTATTGCACCATTTATTATGCAATCTACTGAAGGTTTAGTTTTAATTTCCTTAAATACAAAAATTCAAGCTTATAGCGGTGATTTAGCTGTAGGTGCTATGACTATAATGCAAATCATAATGCTGCCGTTAATGGGTTTAACTCAGGGTGCTCAGCCTATAATAAGTTATAATTACGGTGCTAAAAACTTAGATAGAGTAAAAGTTACAATATTTGTGCGGAAAGCCCACTCCTTCAGGTGTGGGATGGATAGCATAGCTTGTGTATAAATACATTGAAACATACACAAACTATGTTATTATAAGTTTATGGAAAATAAATAT
>JBLHPD010000068.1:0-21602 GCA_047624165.1 Clostridium sp.
AAATCATGTAAATGAGTGTCTAAAATACAATAATCAAAATCAATAATATTCACTTCTCCACTTTTTTCTATTAGTATATTATGATGAGCATAATCATGATGGCAGAACCCCTTATGTCTAATTTCATCTTTCATCTTACTTACATATTCACTTTTGCATAAATTAGATATTGATTTATTACACCGCGCTCTCTCTTCTTCCATTATGTTTAAATAATTGTTATCAAATTCCGTAATACATTCTTTTTCATTTATTCTTCTTTTGAAGTCTAATATTTCTCTCTCTCTTGTTTTAAAAGTTTCTATCCATTTAAGCCATGCTATTCTAGGTTTCATGTCAGGTGTAATTTTGAAATTCAAACTTTTTTTATGGAGCTCTGCAAGCTTTGAGGTACATAGTTCTATTTCTACAGGATTATCATAATTGCACTCCCTTGCGCTTAGCCATGGTGTTAAATAAGCGTATTTATTATCAATGGCTATATACTCTTTGTTATCAATAGTCGCAATAATTTGAGGTATCTTTTGAAACCCATTGCCCTGCAAATGTTTTATTGCACCAACAATAAATAAAAAATGCTTAAAGTCATAATTAATGATTTTCAAGCAATACATTTCATTTTCAGTTTCTATTCTGTATACATTTTTTATTTTTTCTATATCATTAATACAAAGAAAATAATTATCTTGTACTTTCTCCTTTAATTCCTGAATTTCCAAATACATGCCTCCGAAATATTCTTCTATTGTAGTATATGAGCTTATTAAATAATTTGTGCTTAATTATATTTAGGCATATAGCACACATTCGCTGTTAAAATAATATATTAATGTATATTCTCTTTTCAATGAGATTTTTAATAATTTTAAGGAGTGAATCCTATGAAAATTGCAATTGATGCTAGAGGTATCAATTTGTATAATGGCACTGGGATAGGAACTTATACAGAAAATGTACTTAAAAATTTAATTAACATAGATACTACAAATAATTACCATGTATTTTGGTCAGGTAATAATTACGAGAGTATAAAAAAAGAAAACTGTAAAGTAGTAATGACCTCTAAAAAGCATCAAAGATTCTTTGAGGATCACTATTTCCCAGAAAACATTTCAAGTGAAAACATAGACATATACCATATGCCACAAAATGGTATAGGCTTTTCTCAGGAAATATATTGCAAGAAAATAGTCACTATACATGATTTGATTCCATACGTTATGCCCGAAACAGTAGGGAAAGGATATTTGCTAAAATTTTTAAAAGAGATGCCTATAATTATAGGAGGTTCTGATGGAATAATAACCGTATCCGAATTTTCAAAGCGGGATATTTTGAAATTTTTCCCTATAGACAAGAGCAAAATTTTTGTAACCCCTTTAGCTGCTGATAAAAAGTATGCCCCACTAGACAAACTCTACTGCAGGAATTTTCTGAAAGATATGTATAATCTATCAGATCCATTTATACTCTACCTAGGTGGTTTTAGCGAAAGAAAGAATGTGGCTTCTATTTTAACTGCTTTTTCTAAAGTATATAAGGATTTAAATAAAAATTATAATTTAGTTATTGTAGGTGGCTATAAGGATTCCAATCAAAAATTAGTAAAACTTACAAATGAATTAAAAATTGATTCTCATGTAATTTTTACGGGTTTTGTACCAGAAGAACATCTACCCATTTTCTATAATGGCTGTGATACCTTCATCTATCCATCTTTTTATGAAGGCTTTGGACTCCCCCCACTCGAGGCAATGAATTGTGGCACTCCTGTAATAGCTTCTAACCTCACTTCTATTCCCGAGGTAGTTGGCGATGGTGGAATTTTAATAAATCCATATGATATCTCAGAGATATCCCTTGCCATTGGCAACTTGCTCAGTAACGAGAAGTTAAAATCGGAATTAGGTTATAAAGGATTAAATAGAGCAAAAAAATTTTCTTGGCAAAACACTGCACGAAATACTCTTAAAGCTTATGAGAGCGTATACACCCGTGAATCTCAAGCATAGTATATGCTTCCCCTTCGTGCCTTGCAAACGAGCTTAAAACGAAAATTCCATTAAAAAATTCTAATCTTTTGCAAAAATAAAATCCTCAACCTCTGGGTAGTTCTCTGGGGCGCGTAACAATTATTAATTATTACGTACTCACATTCGGCGTCCTGCCTCAGGTTCGCTAGACTGCCGTCCTGGCAGTCTTACGAGAATTTTATTTTGGCAAAAGAAGAATTTCTAAATGGAATTTCAAATGTTTTTTCGCTTCTTATTGCAAGTCCCTACGGAAAAATTTCATATTGCTATTTTTTTTAGCTATCCATGAGGATTCGTCATGTAGTAGTGTGGCAGATAGTATATAATGAATTTTACAATTTATTAATAATACTTGCTAAATATCCTGCTCCAAAGCCGTTGTCTATATTAACAACACTAACTCCACTAGAACAACTATTTAACATGCTAAGCAGTGCGGCAATCCCTTTAAAATTAGCTCCATATCCAACGCTAGTCGGAACAGCTATAACTGGTTTGTCAACTAAGCCCCCGACAACGCTAGTTAAAGCGCCTTCCATTCCTGCCACAGTGATAACTACCCTAGCACGCCTTATAACATCTAAATTTTCAAATAGTCTATGAATACCTGCTACCCCTACATCATAAATTCTTTCAACCCTATTACCAAAAAATTCTGCAGTAATAGCCGCCTCTTCCGCCACAGGCATATCAGAAGTTCCCGCTGTTAATACTGCAATATAAGTACTTTGAAGCTGTACTTCCTTTTTTTTAATTACGATTATTCTTGCAAGTTCATTGTACTCCGCGTCATCACATATTTCTTTTACACCTTCATACATTATTCTAGATGCCCTTGTGCCAAGAATGTTTACATCCTTAGTAAGCATTAAACTAACTATGCCTTTTATCTGCTCCACCGTTTTCCCTTCACAGTATATAACCTCTGGATATCCAACTCTAAGTTCTCTATGATTATCTATTTTTGCAAATCCTAAATCTGAATATGGTAAATCTTTTAATTTATCGATACCGTCGTCAATTGATATATCACCATTTTTTATGGACCTCAGAAATTTCTTCATTTCTTCTGAATTCATATGTTCCCCACCTTTTTTTTAATTTAAGCTTCCCATTTTGTATCCTTCTAAGTCTAATGTTACATATTTAAATCCAAATTCTTTAAGTTTCATTAAGATTTCTTCTAAGATTTTTTCATTTAGGATTTTCGGAAAATATTTTTTTGGCAATTCAATTCTTGCTAAATCGCCATGACTTCTAACCCTAACTCCACTAAATCCTAGTCCCATTAAATATACCTCTGCACGTTCTATTCTTTCAAGCTCCGCCTCGATTACCTCTTGTCCATAAGGTATTCTAGAGAGAAGGCAAGCGTATGCAGGTTTATCCCAAGTTTGCAACTTAAGCTCTTTAGATAAGTTTCTTATATCCGATTTAGTAATTCCATTTGCCAAAAGAGGGCTTATTATATTTAATTCCTTTAGAGCCCTTAGTCCTGGTCTATAATCTTTAGTATCGTCCAAGTTAGTCCCATCTAAAACATTATGTATTCCATGAGCTCTGGCTTCTTCTTTGATTTTAGTAAATATAGCATTTTTACATATGTAACATCTCTCTCTTGGGCTAAACCTTATTTCCTCAATCATTTCTACTTCAAGGAACTTATATTTAACCCCAAACTCCTTTAGTAAAGCTTTAGCTTCTTCAACTTCCCATTTAGGTGTATAGGGGGCTATTACCATAATAGCTAACACATTTTCCTTGAGTACATCACTACAAACTTTAAGTAATAGAGTGCTATCCACCCCTCCTGAAAAGGCAACAGCAACACTGCCAAGATTTTTTAAATAGTTTATTAAATTAACGTATTTCTCTTTTAACATATTTACCTCCAATATTATCTGTATAAATTGGGTTTTAGTCTTATTTTTTTGATATATCTATATTTTAGATTTCTCCCCTTATTTTTTCATATATATCACTTATAGATGTTCCCATACTTTGGGCTATTTTCTTACACTCTTCGTATTCTAATTTGCTTTTTATTTTTTCACCTTTGTAATAAGCTTGTTTCACCGTAACTTCACCATAACTAGTGCTTACTTTGGCAAATTTTCTTTGGAGCATTGTTTTATTTACTTTAAAACTCCTTACCCCAAAGGTGGTAGTTTCTTTAAACAATACTTCTTTCATCGTTTCTATTTTATCTTCATTACATAAAACACTTATTTTTATGCTTGGTCTGCCTTTTTTCATTATAATCGGAGTTAAATACACATCCAAAGCACCTTCATTAAAAAGTTTCTCCATAATATATTCATATAATTCGCAGTTCATATCATCTATGTTACATTCAATAATTTGCTGGGATGTTTCATTTTCATATTCAACATTTTTTGATTGCTCCAGTTTATTTTTACGAGTTATTGGTTCGTCAGCTTCTTCTACTAACATTACTCTTAGTACATTAGGAATTTCAGTATCTCTGTTACCTATGCCATAACCGATCTTATTTATAATAAAATTATTATTATCTTTAAATTCAGAGACGTTAGCTGCTAGAATTGCTGCTCCTGTAGGTGTAGTTGTTTCGAATGGTACAGCCCCAAGCTTCACTGGAATCCCCTTTAAAATTGCCACAGTAGCAGGTGCTGGCACTGGTATAAGTCCATGAGCACACTTAACAAACCCACCACCAAGCTCGACAGAGGAACTCATTATTTTATCAACATTTAAATAATTTATGCAAATAGCAGCTCCCACTATATCCACAATAGAATCTACTGCGCCTACTTCATGGAAGTGAACTTCATACAATAGTTTTCCATGAACCTTTGCCTCAGCCTCCGCAACCTTCATAAACATTTTCATACTTAATTCTTTGACTTTAGAGCTTAACTTACTGCACTCTATAATATCTTGGATGTTTTTAAGATTTCTATGCTCCTGATGACTATGAATATTGGTCATATGTCCATGAGAGTGTCCACCTTCATTGTCATCATGTAAATGCTTATGATTATGTTCCACTTCAGCATCCGCATGATCATGACTATGTTCTTGCAGCACTACATCTACCTTAGTACCCTCTATTCCCTTTCTACTGTCCCTAGATACTTTTATTTCATATCCATTTAGATTTAGCTTGCTTAGTTCATCTACTAAATATTTTTCATCCATACCTAAATCTAGCAATGCACCTAAGTTCATATCGCCACTAATACCTGAAAAGCAATCATAGTAAAGAATCTTCATTTTCATTCGCTCCATTTCTTTCGTATTTATTTTATTGTACCAAACAATTAAATAATATAGGATAAATATATTGAAAAAAGACAAAATAAAAAGAAGATAATTGTTTTTTTCAACTCTCTTCTCTTAAATTCATTATGTTACCTTTTGATTTTGAAACATACAATTTTGTCTTTCAACTTCCATATAGACTTTTTCAACATTTTCTCCAAAGCGCCTAGACGATAATGGTTCTATTCCATCATAAGCATTTTTCACCATTGTGGTGCATTTCTCTTTATCCATTAAAACTTCAAATAATGTTTCAGCTAAATCTTCATCTTTATAAAAAATTCTGCCATTAATTTTATCATTAATTATATCGTCTAAATTTTTATCGTACTTAGCTACTACAGGTATTTGTGCTGCCATAGCTTCCGTAAATGTTAATCCTTGTGTTTCAGTTAGTGAAGCACCTACAAACACATCTCCCATCTGATAGTACCTACCAATTTCTGCCCAAGGTTTTTCACCTGTAAATACTACTGATTTTTCAATACCTAGTTCCTTCGTCAACTCTTCTAGCTTTTCACGATCTGGTCCATCACCTACAATGAGCAATTTACAATTCGGAATTTTTACAATTAGTTGTTTCATACTATTTATAATTATATCTATACTTTTCTCTTTTGCTATGCGCCCGATAAATAATACGACTGGCTCAGTTTCATTTATTCCAAAAGATTTTTTTTCATTTTTAATAAGCTCTTCATCATAATTACTTCTCTCGAAGGGTTCAATATTAACTCCCGTAGGTATAACATCTATATGTCTTCTTAGCCCGTACTGCTGCAATGCATCTTTTACCTTTGTTGTTGGTACTATTATTGCACTGCAATCTCTACAATATAGTTTACTTACCTTCTTCGCAAATTGAGAAGCAGGCTTAAGCATTATACCACGGGATACATAGTGAATATAATCTTCGTACATAGTATGATAAGTATGAACTACAGGAATATCTAACCTTTTAGCAACTATTCTTCCAAATATTCCTATACTGAATTCTGTCTGTGTATGTATAATATCTAAGTCTAACTTTTTTATCTCACTCATAATTTTACGTGAATATATCATCCCAACTCTTTGAGAAGGTAAAAGGAAAAATGGTATACTAGGCAATCGAATAACGCCTTCCTGATCCTCTACATCTGGGTGCGCAACTGTAATAATAGTTACACTATTTCCAAGTCTAATTAATTCATTTTTCAATATCATAGTAGATGTAACTACCCCACTAACTTGTGGGTAATAAGCATCTGTAAAAATTCCAATATTCATAATCAATCCCCTTTAAATACTATAATTACTTATAAGAATTAAGTTATATAATACGCATAGCCAGTTCTAATTACTTTAACGTGCTTTTGTTTCATTAACAAACCTTAATTCATTAATGACCTCTGCTTAATCCTTCATAAATGCATAAGCTCCAAAAATTATGCAGGAATAAAATGTAATTAATCTCCATAATAATATAGCAGCCATTATATTATTAGATGCAAAAAACAAGCTAAAAAACATGTAAAACGCGCCCTCTGCTCCACCTACTGCTCCCGGTAATGGTATAAACGCTGTTAGCATCATTACAAACGCAGTTCCAGCTATCATACTCCCTATGCTAGCAGCCTTCATACCAAAACTAAGATAAATAAAATAAGGGATAATAAAAATTAATGTTAGTTGTAATATTGTATAAATAACAGCTTTAAACAACAGGCCTTTACTATGTTTTACTATCTCCATATTATCATGGAATTTTTCTATATTATCATTAATATGTATTTCAATCTTTGATATATTCTTTACCAATCTGAATTTTTCTAATATCCTAGATAAGGCTATTATTAATTTATGTGTTAATTTCCGATATTTAGAAAATATAATTAAACATACAATTACACTAGCATTTACTGTAAAACCTATACCAATTAAATAAAATAAATGGCTCATTTTGCTTTTGAAAAAACCCGCTTTCCAAAGTATAAGAATTAAGGAATATACCGTTAATATTGTTTGATAGATAATAAATTTAATCATCAGTACTGAACCGGCACTACCAGCCCCTAATTCTTGTTTTGTAAGTGCATATAACTGCATTGGCTGACCACCAGATGCAAAGGGAGTAATTGCATTAAAATATTGGCCTGTCATAGTAACTTTAAATGCTTGTTTGAATTTATAATCTTTCTTAATTAAAAATATAACACTTTGTAGTGTTTTAGCCTCAAAAATCCAATATATCACCATGGAAAGAGCTGCCGCAATAATCCAATGAATTTGAAGATGTTTCATTTGATGAATCAAATCCATCCAACCATGTGTAAAAATAATCAATAGTATAAAAATGATTCCAGATGCTATCCCCAAAATAATATTAAATTTATAATTTTTCATTGATTTTGCTACCATTTATTCTACATACCTTTTTATAAAAATCTTGCCACATAGCAAGTACATTCTCTCGTGAATAAAAATTGTGCCCTCTTATAGCTTTTTCTTTAGCCTGATTATAATACTGCGAATCATTTCTCAATCTTTCTATAGCCTTAATAAAACCTTCATTATCATGTTCTTTTAAGTAATAATCGAATAATATGTCCTCATATAATTCCAAATCTCTTAATAGAATTGGAGTGGAAGTATTCATTGCCTCGAGTATTGACATAGGGAAAAGTTCATTATACGATGGCATAAAAAGAACATTTGATACGTTATATATATCATTCATCAAATCTCTTTCAACTATTCCTGTAAATAGAATATTTTTAGGTGCATTTTCTGTTTTATCTTTTAATTCCTTATATCCATCCGTAATATTTCCAAAAGAAAACCCACCTGCCCAAATAAATTGTACTTGAGGCAGTTTTTTAGCGATATCAATAAAATCAATTACACCTTTTCTAGTTTGTATTTGCCCTACTCCAAGCACTACAAACGCATCCTTTGCAATTTTCAATTTCTCCTTTGCTATGCATTTATCCTCAGCTGAAAGATTATAGAATTTTTCATCTGAAACAAAATTGGGAATGTAAGTAATTTTCTTCCTATTAATGTTATAAGCTTCAAGCTTAGTTATAAAATTAGGATTTACTGTAACTAAGTAATCCATACTATTATAAAAACTTATAATATATTTATAAAAAATCTTTTTAATTAAATTCGGTAATTTGATGCTTCCTTCAATAGTCTCTGGTAAAAAATGTACATACCCCACTGTTACACCTTTTCTCTTAGCAAATGGCACACTTAAATAATGCTTGAAATCAATAGTATGGTAATGCATTATTTCTGTTCTCTCTCTTTTATTTATTACAACTTTATATTCTTTATCGAGTCCGCTTTGAACCAAATTTACTTGCTCGAGGTATGCTGATCCTACTCCTTGACCTTTGACTTTGTCTGCAGAAGAAAGCATATTTATAGTCGGCATGATAGTCACTCCCATTCAATTTATCCTACTTACTATATTTATTGTACCCTATTATTATTAAATATTGATTAATGTTACCTTAAAATTTTCTTAAATTTTGCAAATTCACTTTTTAAAAAGCATTTATAACAAATTTAGGATAGTTTTTTTGTACTAATATTAATTAATTCCCTTTATATGGTTGTTTATTAATTTCATAAAGTTACCACTTATATTTTTTTATAACAAGTAGATAATAGTTTTGTAATTGTTTTAATAATAAATTGGAGGTAATAGATATGATGGATAATACTAATAAACAATTAGAAAGCAATAACCTAAAAGTGATTAAAGATCAATTAGGATATGAATCATTGCTTAATAAGAAGTTTAATGAATATGGCACTCAGTGTACAGACCAAAATTTAAAAGATCTTTGCTCTGAAGCTAGCCAAACTCATAAACAAAATTTTAACACCTTAAAAACTTACCTTGATTCTCATCAATAATATATAAATGGAGGGATATTATATGAATACAACTATGTGCGAAAAAGATCTAATGCAAGATTTACTTGCTACAGAAAAACAAGTTATTTCTGCTTATAGTACAGGAATAACTGAATCTTCTTGTATGAATTTGAGAAATACATTAGTGGACAATTTCAAAAACAATCAAAATATTCAATATAAGATATTTGATGCTATGAAACAAAAGGGATGGTATCCTACAAAAGATGCTGCCGATAATGAAGTTCAACAATTAAAAGATGAAGCCACTCAAATGATGGGTGAATTAAAATAATATATTAACCTGTTATTTACTTTAATGTACCTTAAAAGAACCTCTAACGTATTAATGTTAGAGGTTCTTTTTCAACAATAAAATTTTTATTTATTGTATCCATTCTATATTTCTATAAACTGCTTATATATTTCTGGTACATCTTTAATTTTATTTTGATCATATTCTTTATATACTAATACTAAAATTATAACTCCCACAATAAAAAACATCCCATGAATCTCCATGGCATACCTGCCTTGTATTAAACCAAACAGTGAAGAAGCTGAAAGAGCTAAGAAGTTATTTACAAAGTGTGCAAATATACTTAAATAAATTGAATCTGTTCTTAAATATATAAACCCAATAGCAAGTCCTAAGAAAAATGCATTTATACCTTGAGGAATGTTCAAATGCACTAGTGCAAACAATAATGCAGATACCACAAGCGCTACATTTGGATTTATTTTTTTAGACATTCCTTGTAATAATATTCCTCTAAAAATAATTTCTTCATATATAGGTGCTACGACAATAACACTAATGATAAATATAATTGGTGAAATAGATATCTCTTCGAAGGCTTCATTTATAAAATCCGGTATGGCTATATTACTAATCCACAAGCTTAAACTGTTATCAAATACCATACGTAATGCTATAATCATTAATGCTACATACGCAAAACTCCTTAAATCCAAGTGGTATTTATGTTTTTTCTCATTTGTCTTATTGCTAACCCACCTCAGCAAAATAATAATAACATAAAATTTAACCAATATCCCAAAAGCTAAAATTGCATAGGGCACTACTTTATCAAATTTTCCAGAAAACAATTTTAAAATTTCCTCAGGTACTTGTCCAAACCACTCCAACAAAGTTGCTAGAAGCAATACAAGAAGTGCTTTAATAACTCCCATTTTTTTAATATTCGTAGTTCCATTTTCTATGTTCATTAAAAATTTCATTAAATCACTCACTTTAATTTATTATGTTTTTTCCAATAAAGTTATAACCTCCTTCAATAATTGCTTTCATTAATCTTGAATTGCATATATTAATATTCTTTATACTCTATGCTTTCCGCTGAAACTATATATCTCTATTTTAATCAATGTAGTTATATTATATTTTAAGTGTAACATAAACTTTATGAAATAATATATTAACATAATGGCAACTTTGCTTATCGGCATTCTTTATTTCGATTAATTTCAACATTTTTTATTCAATAAAAAAAATCTGTGTTTTTAAACATTGCCAAATAACAATATTTATAAGCACAGATTTATATATAATTATATTCACACATTTCTTATTATTTATATCTTGCTGATAATTCTGTTATACTATTTGCAGTAGCCCCTTCTCCTGTTGCTGTGAATTTCCATTCTCCATTATTTCTGTAAACCTCACCCATAATTAAAGATGTCATGTCATTGTAATCATTAGATAGATTAAATTTAACTAACTCACTGTTAGATGATTTATCCATTATTCTAATGTATGCGTTCTTAATCATTCCAAAATGTTGCCCCTTAGATACACAATTATAAATATTAACAACGAAAACTATCTTAATTATATCATCTGGTACTTTTGCTAAATTTACAACTATTTGTTCGTCATCACCTTCACCTGCTCCAGTAAGATTATCACCCTGGTGAACTACGCTCTTACACTTACTTGCCTTATTACCAAAGTATATTATACTCTTGGCACTAGATACTTTTCCGTTTTCACCTAGCATTAAAGCTGATGCATCACAATCAATAGTGTTGCCACCATTGCTACCATCCCATCCTAGTCCTACTACTAATTCCTTTAATGATGAGTTACCTTTTGTTAAATCTACCTTTTGACCTTTTATTAAATTAACTCCCATATTAATATTCCTCCTTCTATATGACTGCGCATAGTATTTACCAAAAACTTTAAACTATATTGTTACTAACTTACCCTAATGTATTGTCTTCAAGAAACCAAATGAACTACTGTATAAAGTACACAGTAGTTCATTGTTGTTGAATGTTAGATACTAACTCCGAAGTTAGTACATAAAGCTCCTAATCCACCTTCGAATCCGCTACCCAATGCAGTGAATTTCCATTCAGCTCCGTTTCTGTACAGCTCTCCAACTACTACAGCTGTTTCTATACTGAAATCTTCTCCCAAATCAAATTTAATTAACTCGGTAGCCCCATCTCCACTCATTACTCTTATATAAGCATCTGAAACTTGTCCAAAATTTTGTCTTCTTTCTTCTGCTTCATTAATTGTTACAGTAAATGAAATTTTCTGAACAGTTGTTGGTACTAAAGATAGATCAACGAGTATTTGTTCGTCATCTCCGTCTCCTGCTCCAGTCTTATTGTCTCCCATATGTTTAACTGATTTGGATGCATGCTCTGCATTATTATAGAATATAAAGTCTGAATCAGAAGTTACTTTCCCGTTTTCTCCCGTTAAAAATGCTGCTGCATCTAAATCGAAGTCTGAACCACCGTCATACTTGTTTGTACTCCAACCTAATCCTACTAATACCTTTACTAGTCCTGGATTTGTCTTTGTTAAATCTACCTTTTGACCTTTTTTTAAGCTAACTGCCATTTTTATAAACCTTCTTTCTTTTTTATTATTTACATCTTATTTTATCATAGAATTCAAATAACGTTCCTACATACAATAATTGTAACATACATTTTATAAAATAATATGAACTTAATGTCAATTGTGGTTATAAATAATCATTTATTGTCATATGTACAAAAATTTTATATAACAAAAAATCTGTGTTTCTTATATTGCAAAATCCAATATTTAGAAACACAGATCTATATTTTATTATTTATTTCCCTATAAACTCTTGAGTCCAATAAATAGTTCCATTTGCATCTTTTGCTACTCCGACTCCTATTTCAGTAAAATTCTTACTTAAAATATTAGCTTTATGTCCTGGAGAGTTCATCCAAGCAGTCATTACTGAAGCTGCAGTAGGTTGACCCATTGCAATGTTTTCACCAGCTGCTGTATATGTTATTCCAAACTTTTTCATCATGTCAAACGGTGATCCATAAGTTGGTGATGTATGAGAAAAATAGTTTTTAGCTACCATATCGCCAGATTTAATTCTTGCTACATTTGAAAGTTCTGAATTATCCTTTAAGGGAGCTAGTCCTAGTTTTGCTCTTTCCTGATTAACTAGTGCTACTACTTCTTTTTCTAATTTATTATTCTCAGTTAAAACTGATGATGTTGTTGTCTTTGTTGGTGCTACTTTTGCTGGTGTTTCTTTTACTGGTGCTGCCTTTGCTGGTGTTTCTTTTACTGGTGCCGTCTTTGCTGGTGTTTCTTTTACTGGCGCTACTTTTATTGGTGCTGTCTTTGCTGGTGTTTCTTTTACTGGCGCTACTTTTATTGGTGCTGTCTTTGCTGGTGTTGTTGTTTGAGATTTAACCGTTAAACAGTCTGCAGCAGTTAAACCCTCTGGAACTACAACCCCATATTTAGCACATAACTTTTGTAAACTATCTAGTGACATATCTGTGTAATTGAGAGTATTACAATCTTGAGCGTACACTACTTTGTAATTTGATGTATTGCAATCTTGAGCGTACACCTCTGAACTTATTCCTGTTGATACTAAAATACCTAAGGTTAATATTAATGGTCTTAAAGTTTTCTTCATGTTTTGTACCTCACCTTCCTAATTCTAATATACAAAGTAAGTTTTTCTCTTTGTATACACATACTATCATCTAAATAAGGTTTTCGCATCTTTTATTCATGGTTATTTTGTAATTTTATGTCGTATTTTCATATATTTTAAAATATTATGTCAGTTTCATTCTGTTTTGCTAAAGTATCAGTCATAGCTAAATTCATGTGCTTATATGCCTTTTGTAGCCTTTAAAATATGTAATAATAAGTCATCACCAGCATCACGAATGCTTGTACTACAAACATTCGTGATGCAATTTGCAAATAAAGCAATATTTTGTCCTATTGTGCGAAATATACGATATATGATAGAATGTTCAAGGATAATTCTATCATAAAGGAGAATAATTATGAATAACACAAAAAAATTAGGTTTATGGACCCTGATAATGTTAATTTTCGTTCCAACTTTTGGTTTTGGTAATATCGCCTCAAATGCGGTGTCACTTGGACCTGCCGCTATTCCATCATGGTTAATAGTTGCTTTATTGTTCTTTCTACCACTATCAATAATGATAGCAGAACTTGCTTCAGCTAATAAAGACAAGGAGGGTGGTTTATACACCTGGATAGAGTGCTCCATTGGTCCAAAATGGGCATTTATAGGTACTTGGTCATACTTTGTTGCTAATTTATTCTATTTACAAATGGTTTTTTCAAGAATACCAGTCATGATATCATGGACTCTTTTTGGTGAAAATAGATTTAACGATGCCAACGCATATTTGTTGCCGTGGATAGGTCTCGGACTTGCAATAGCATTAACCTATATAGCTACGACTGGAGTTAAAAGGTTCTCAAAAATCAGTGATTTAGGTGGAAAGCTAACTTTAGCTGTTACAGTTATATTTATATTATTTGCAGTTATTGGAGTATTAGTTGGTAACCAACCTTCCGCTACGACTTTCACCCCAGCAACTGTTATCCCAAAATTTGATGCTGATTATTTCTCAACCTTCTCTTGGTTAATTCTTGCTGTTGCAGGAGCAGAGGTGGCAGGAACTTATATTAAGGATGTTGAAAACCCTAAAAAAGTTTTCCCAAAGGCCGTTATTATAGCAACCGCATTTGTAGCCGGAGCATATATACTTGGTTCCCTTGCCATATGCTTAGTCGCATCGCCTGAATTAATAACTGAAGCTGGCGTTAAGGATGCCGGTTATGTTGTTTATAAGATATTAGCAGAAAACTGGGGTTTGAATGGTAAAATATTCGTTCAAATATATGCTTTTATTTTGACTATATCATCAATAGCCGCATTCGTGGTTTGGTTAGAATCACCAATTAGAGCTATGTTCTCAGAGGTTCCTAGTGGCACCTTTCCTAAATTTTTAACTAAGAAACGTAATGATGGAACACTAGTCAATGCACTTTGGTTACAGTGTGGAGTATTATTAGTACTAATAATAGTTCCACTTGCAGGACTTAACTCCATAGATGATTTCTTTAACCTATTAACTACCTTATCAGCTCTATCCCTTGCAATACCATATATTGTTCTTGCAATTGCATATTTAGTATTTAGACTCAAAGGTAATGTACCTCCATTTGTAATGTTAAAATCAAAAGCATCTGTAATAACCGCTTCAGTTGTTGTTTTCATATTAGGCATATTAGCATTTTTTGGAGCTGGCTGGAGAGATATTTCAGGAGCTAAGAGTTTCTCTGAAGCAATAATTCCAATATTAAAGGTTTATGGCGGACCAGTAGGATTTATAATTTTCGGATTTTTCATATCATATCTAACAAAAATATTTACTAAGAATAAGATTTAATAAATACTTATAATAGGTTGTCTGTTTAAACGGATGCCCTATTTTTTTCTAAACCAAATAATTTTATATTTTACATTAAAAATGACACAACATATAAATTAAAAACTTATACATTGTGTCATTTTTCATTATTTTAAATTCAATTTAGCAAAAGCCTCCGCCATAGCAGAATTACCAGAATTGACAGGTTCATCTTTCTTATTCTGCTGATTTAGGAACCTACTAACATCTTTTTTATCTAAAGCACCTTTTTCTTTATCTCGACGCTTAGTAAAAGCTGAAAGCTTTTCTCTATAGCCACACCCACAAGCGAAAATCTTATTTTCTCCATCGCCTCTAATCTCCATTTTCTTATGACAAGTAGGGCAACGTGCATTAGAAACCTGTGATACACCTTTGCGATATCCACAGTCTCTATCTGGACATACGAGCATTTTACCCCTTTTGCCGTTAACTTCAAGAAGATACTTACTACACTCAGGACATTTAACCCTTGTAGCGTTGTCATGTTTGTATACTTCGCTTGAAGCTGCAACGTTTTTCACAAGCTTCACTGCATATTCTCTCATATCCTTTACGAAATTCATAGAATTAGCTTTTCCTTTACTTATAAGTTGAAGCTGTTTTTCCCACTTAGCAGTAAGCTCAGGTGATCTTAATTCCTCTGGCACTAATCCTATTAGCTGTATTCCTTTTGATGTTGGGAAAATATCTTTTCCTCGTCTTTCCATATAAAAGATGTTAAATAATTTTTCAATTACATCCGCTCTTGTTGCAGAAGTCCCTAGGCCTGAAGTATTATCCAAGGCTTCTCTTAAACTCTCATCTTGGATATCTTTTCCTGGATGCTCCATAGCTGTAAGTAGCGTTGCTTCATTATACCTAGCAGGTGGCTTTGTTTTCTCATTTTCGAATTTAACTAAAGTAAGTTTAACCGCTTCACCTTTGTTTATCGGTGGAAGTGATTGATCTTTTTCTTCGCTGCCCTCGGAACTGCTTATTTCTTTCCAGCCCTTTGACTTAACTATTTTTCCTTTTGCAGAAAAACTTTCACCCTTTACATCTATTTTCACAGTAGTTTGCTCATACTCAAAAGCTGGACTTAGAACTTCTAAGAATCTTTTTATAACTAAGTCATAAATGCTTTTTTCTTCTTTGTTTAGTCTTGATAAATCTACATGCTCCTCCGTAGGAATTATAGCATGATGATCCGATACCTTACTATTATCCACAAGTCTATTTGTAGTATGAATTCTACCTTTTATTATGCTCCTAGCAGCTTTCTCATATGGTTCTATAGCAATGCTCTTTAACCTATCAATCAACGTAGGTACGATATCTGTAGTAATATGCCTAGAATCTGTTCTTGGATAGGAAAGTATCTTATGAGTTTCATATAATTTCTGCATTGTATTAAGAGTTTGTTTTGCAGAAAATCCAAATTTCCTATTTGCATCCCTTTGAAGCTCCGTTAAATCATATGCAAGTGGAGGTAGTTCTTTTTTAGATGCTTTATTTACTTCTACCACGGTGCCCATTTGATTATTTACCTTAGCAACTATATCTTCTGCCTTTTTCTTGTCAAAGCTGCGTGATTCTCCATTCTTACTTGACCAATGAACTGTAAAATTATTTACCTTACCATTTACTGTCCAGTAATCTTTTCCAACGAATCTCTTTATTTCATTTTCCCTATCGACAATAAGTGCTAATGTAGGCGTCTGTACTCTTCCCGCTGATAATTGAGCATTATATTTACAAGTTAATGCTCTTGTAACATTCAGTCCGATTAATTAAGTACCTTATATAAAATTAATAAAACCTCCTAGCCCTTAAAAATAAGAACTATTGAGTTTTACAAAATATTTTTTTCATAAAACCGTACTATAATAATAGATTTTTAGTCCTCCCTACTCAAATATATTGCAACAATACCTTTCGTTAGATCGCTCCATTCTATACACAGAATCTATACTTCAAGATAACATGTATCATATTGAAAGAATGAAATGTTACTCGCACCCAATTCATTAATCTTTAAAAAGTATTCCTAATTTATCAATAGAATTAACTTAATTCATCCTATTGTGTTGATTATAATGGTTACGTAGTAATAATAATCAAATTGTCCTATTAATCTGTAAATATATATTCTATATCAAATACATCCTTTATTAACTCTTCATACGAGTTAGTATCTTCCTCTGTTGAATTATATTTTTCTTTAGTGCAATTACCATTATTACTCATTACGGTATATATATTATCCACTAAATTTATTTCTTCAAATATTATTTGATTGTTTATATGAATATTCTTACATAAAATAGAATTATTTTGTAAGAGCATCATCCTATCTTGAATTAGCAAATCTATATATACTAATATTAAATTCTTTATTAATGAAATATTTTCTTCAGCTGCTTCATCCTCAAAATCTGTTATATTGCTTACTATTATATTATCTATCTCCTCGTTAAGTATTGAAATAATTTCTAATTCAATCTCCCATGAAGTCAAACAATCTAATTTAAATATTTCATCTTTACTTAGTATTAAATTTATATTTTGTTTAATACTATGCTCATGGAAAGGGATAAACTCTTTTAATGCATTAAAATTAAGATAATCATAATAACGTCTTAAATTATTAAAATCTAGTATTAATTTATCTAGTTTATAATATGTAAACATACCTTGATTACCAAGAAATCTCATCGTCAAATCAGAGTTTCGTTCTTTGTCATGACCAAAAGGTTTACGACTAAGTAACTGCTCATAAATAGATTCTAACAAGAAATCGTTTTTAATATTAAGTTCAGAAATATAATAAAGATAATAGTAATTTATTTCATAACCCGCAGTATAAGTTTTTAGTTTTAGAAACCCTTGATTTAATATTTTTAAAGTAATGAACTCCATTGTTTGTATTTCGTTTACTTTTCTTAATATTTGCAGTTGTTCTAAGTAAACAGCAGCCTTCAATATAGAACCTACCTCAACATCATTTTCACTTAAGTAATGATAGATATAATCGTTTATAGATGGGTTCATTATTTTAATCGAATTATTTACCTTTATAATCAAAGAATCTGCTAGCCTATTAGCACAATCATTGTATATATTTACTGTAGTATCATAGTTCTCCTCATTATTTATTCGTATATTAAAGCTTTCTTGTAATATCACTTCTAATGTGAAATCATTAGATAGAGAGTATAGGGTATTCATAAAAATTCGATCATACTTTTTAAACTTCTCAAATTCCTCTTTCCATATATCCTTAGGATTATCAAGCGATTTTATAATAAATTCAAAATATGAGTCTACCGATATTTCTTTAACCTTATTCTTTCTAGTAATATATTCAATTATCCTTGGATTAAAATTAGCATGTTTTATAATTTTTAGATACCTTTCATCCATTTGTATTTCATTATAATATTTCTGAGATAACCTATTAAAATAAATATGTTTATAAAGCATTTTACCTTTTTCTAACAAGTTCATTTGATTTACATTAAGTACATATTTATTTACGTTGATATCTATAATGAAATTATTAAATCCCTGATTATTATTTAATGCTTCATTTAAAATCGTAATTCGTGAATTCAATATTAATTTTTTGTTGCTTTTATTTGAAATATAGATAATTAGATTCTTTAATTCTTCTAATTTTGACATATCCAATTCAACATAATGTTGACCTAAAAAATCATCTATTAGTATTATTTCATTTGAATCATCTAGTAACATATTCTTAATGTCACGTACTGATTTATTGCTTACATATCTCAATGTATATTTTTGGGAAGCAAAATATGCTAATAGCATCTTCGATAACGTAGTTTTCCCAACTCCTGGTTCACCAGATAACATGATTAAATTTTCACTTTCTAAAATTTTTATAGCTTCTCTATATGACCTTGTTTCTACAAATAGTTCGCTCTTTCTTTCAAAATCATACATTAGTGTAGATATGTCTATATTGGAACTATTATTAGAAATAATATTTAATATATCACTAGATACTAACCATAATTTATAGTGAGTTTTAACTATCTCAATATTATCCAATAAAATTGTGTCTAAACGACAAGCATCGTATATATCTTTCCTTGATTGCATAAAAGGTTTAAATAAGTTGTAAATGTCAATCTCATTTGGCGGGGTAAGCCTAAATGAAGTAACTATTATATACCTCTTAGGCTTTAACTTTTTTACTTTCTCTTGTTCTTTCACTAAAGAATTCCTTAGTGAAGAAAAATTACCATGCGCAAAATGCTTTACTTGTATGATTATATCATTTCCAACATAGCCTCTAATATCGATACCACTATCACGGCCTTTGGTATAAGATCTAAGATCAATACCCAATGCTTTCTCCATTATATCTTTGCTTAATAACTCAAATTCCTGACTATCCATATTAATAAAATTATACATATTAATAATTCTCGAACATTTTTTTTAACTTATTCTTTATAAAATTCAATATTCTCATAATCCTTCTCCTTAAAATATCCTTTTGTATTAGTCATAAATATTACAGAGTTAATTCCTAAGTAGCTTTTAATGCACTTCTAGGAGATATAAGTTAAAATAAATATAACAACCATTTCCTATTACAAAAATGAAATGCGGACGGTACTTTAAGAAACCCTATTTTACTATCATAAAACAAAGCTTTCAAATAGTCGTCGGATAACTTAAAAGAAATTTCAATTTCTAGACTTAATGAAGTTTTATAAAAATTGCTTTTCTCTAAAACCGAACCTCCCCCAAAAACTCTTATTGCGTTATTATTGCACTCTTTCCTGCATTGTTTTTTCCAATTAAAATTAAGGCATTTTTTATATTCTCTATAGTTTGCTTTTTAAATAGATCTAAAGTATTTACTACAGATTCCAATAATTCTACTGATATCTTGCTTGCTAGTTACCAATGATATTTATTTTACCATTTTATAGATATTCAGAATCAATTATTTAACAAATACTTTTACTAATCCACCTAGACATTTGTTTATTACAGTCATCACCTACATAATATCTTTGATTTTTCATCATACATAAACATTCCTTTGTTAACAGAACTAACTCTTCATTTTCAACGCATGCTATTCGTTTATTATTCAAATTATAAATTACATCTTCTACTGTAGTATTATGTTCTAAACAATATTCAATAACTCCTTCATCATCAATTCTTATTTCTCTATCTTTGCAAAGTAAGTTTACAATAGCATACTCACTTAAACTAACCTCTTCAGGTTCCCACACACTATATTCACGATCAATCTCTTCTGAAACTATTGTATACTCCCATCCTACGGTGTGACCTTCTGCAACAATCAGTGGGGTTAAATTTTCAATAATATTATCATATCCAAATATACTATTATCCAAACTGTCAAATAAATAGTATAGCCTTGTCCACAATAACTCTAATAATAGAATTAAAGGTTTTGTAAAATAAGATGCATATGCAATCCATTTTTTAGTATCTGTAGGCAAAGCATACGGAATACCATTGGTTTTTATCAAACTATTTTCTCCACATACAATTAAACTTGGAAGGCTTGTTATACCAAACCCTTTATTACTACTATTATTGCTAATATAGTGAATAAACGCCTTTCTTAAATTGCTTTCTGTTTTAAATCCATCATATCCAAAAACTGCTCTAATTGGCAAATAACTTTCAACAACCAGAGCATGATATAGAATTTGTGTTTCTTCTTTTAAATTTTTAACATCATCAAAATTAGGCAGCATCTGTCCATATATACTTTTATAAGCTACCTCTAAAATATCAATTTTCATATCTCTATTAGTCTCTGTAATATTTTTTACACTTAATAAATTTTGATATGCTGAATCTAAATCTTTGGAAAATAAATTTTTTTTAACTTCTATAACCATAATCACCTTATTAATATCATAAATATACTCCAGAGAATAAGGCAATTTCTCACCTTTACCGATTACAATCATGCAATCAATTTGTTTACTTAATTCTCCTTTAGAATTAGTTATTTTTCCTGAACATACCCGTAAATCTAAATTAGTAAAGATTGCTTTTTCCATTATTTTTTTTGTTAAGCCTTCATACATATTTCCTATCATTGGCCCATGTTTAACAAATAAGTACTTTTCTATATCTTTTACACCTATATCTTTTAATTTGTTCAATAAATCATAAATATTATTTATCATAATTCTTTCCTTTCTTGTATTCGAAATATCACCTTTGCCTTAATAAATAACTTTTACTATGAATACTGAGAATCTAATATTACATTACAAATTCTCTATGCGAGTTGTGCAAATAATATAAATTTACAAGATTTAATATTTAACCTAACCGATTTTTTATTTATTACAATTATGCTTTCATTGTTCTTTATAAATAAATTTCAACTTCATAAAGTTTTTCTTTTCACCATGGAGTTTGTGTCAAGTGAAAACTCGTTTTAGATTAACATATACACAAATCTCATTCTTTTCCACAAAAGTGGATTTATCGCAAGATTTAGATCGTAGGCTTGATTAAATATTGAATTAGTCTTTTTTCGTTAGTTGG
>JBLHPD010000069.1:0-21559 GCA_047624165.1 Clostridium sp.
GTAATAATGTTATCTATTTATGAAAAAAGATTAAAAGATAAGATCATATATACAATTATTTCAATATTATTATTTGTAAATTTATTTATGACTTATTCTAGAAATGCAATACTAGGGTTTACGATTGGTGCTATTATTTTATGCTTAGTATACAGCTGGAAGTTAATAATAGCTTTTGGGTTCACTGGTACTGCATTAATGTTTATACCTACAGTCTTGGATAGAGTAAAGGATATTCCTAATGCTTTGCAAAATGCATCACGGCTTAAACTATGGAAAACAGCTATTATGATGATAAAGGAACATCCTATTCTAGGTGTCGGTAATGGAAATTTTGTTACTAGATATAATGAATATGTAATTAAGTATAAGGAATTAAAATATTTTGAATATCAAGATTATCCAGCTCATAATTCATATTTAAAAGTGCAAAGTGAATTAGGGATAATAGGAATACTTTCCTTTTTAGGAGTGATAACTATTGCACTGTTTAGAATTAAGAAATTGTATAGTACCACTATGGATAAGTTTCATAAACCATTTTATATGGGTGTAATGGCGAGTATGATTGCTTTTATATTTATGAATATATCTGATAACTTATTTTTTGTGCCTAAAGCAACAACTTATTTTTGGTTTTTGTTAGCTACAGTAGAAGCTTTATTAAACAATGATTATTAAAGATTAAAGATTAAAGATATGATACTATTTAATTAATAACCTTAATCAAATAGTATCATATTTTATTAAGGTAAAAGGTAGGAGTAAATATGCAAAAAAATATTATTCAAATCGATGTAAATAAATGTATAAATGATAGAAAAATTAGTTTTATTATAAAGCGCCTTATGGATATAGTTCTGTCTTTCATAGGTATCATAATTTTATGTCCATTATATCTAATATTGATATTTGCAATAAAATTTGACTCAAAAGGACCTGCTCTTTTCAAACAAATAAGAGTTGGTAAAAACGGCAAAAATTTTACAATTTATAAATTTAGAACTATGATAGTTCAAGCTGAAAGTAAAAGAGAACTTAATATAGACCCGAATGATTTAGAAAATTTCGTATTTCAAAGTAAGTCAGACAGCAGAGTAACTAAGGTTGGTAACTTTTTAAGGAGCAGCAGCTTAGATGAAATTCCTCAACTTTTTAATGTTTTGTTTGGACAAATGAGCCTTGTAGGTCCTAGACCTGAAATACCAGAGGTAGTACAGTATTATCCGGAAAGTTATAAGCAAAGACTTCTAGTTTTGCCAGGAATCACTGGACTTGCACAGATTAGTGGAAGAGGAGAAATTGAACTAGGAAAAACGGTTTCTTATGATTTGAAATACATTGTAGATTTTTCAGTCTTATTAGACATAAAAATACTCTTATTAACAGTAATATCTGTATTTAAAAAAGAAGGAGCTTATTAATTATTCACTAAAGTGACTTAATTCACTAAAGTGAATTTATTTAATCTTATATGTTTATCTACAAAATGCAGATTATTGGAGGGGTTTTATGACAACAAGAATTTTGCAATATGAAATTTTCAATGATAATATGGAAGAATTGCTTAGAAGTGTAACCAATTTAAAAAAAGTACATATTGTTTCAGGAAATCCAGAAATACTTCTCACTGGATTACAAAACAATATACTTTTGGATAGTATAACTAGTAAAAATTCTATAATTATTCCGGATGGAATTAGTACGGTAATATGTGCTAAAATTGTAGGTAGGCCGGTTAAAGAAAAAATTGCTGGAATAGAGCTTATGGACAGTATTGTGAAAAAATGTGAAAAAGAAAACAAAGGAATATATTTGTTAGGTTCTACAAAGGAAACAGTGGATATGTGCAATATTAATTTACGAACTAAATATCGAAAATTAAATATTTTAGGGAGTCATGATGGATATTTCGAAATGGATAATTGTGAAGAAATATTAAAGGAAATAGAAAAAGTTAGCCCAAGTGTTTTATTTGTTGCAATGGGATGTCCAAGGCAAGAAATGTTTATAACAAAATACATGGACAGACTTCCTTGCAGTATATTTATGGGAGTTGGAGGAAGTTTTGATATCATAGCTGGGAATCTTAAACGTGCACCTAAGTGGATGATAAAATTGGGACTAGAATGGTTATATAGAGTTGCAAAAGAGCCTTTTAGACTTAAAAGATTATCATCTATACCTGAATTTATTTTAATGGTTATTAAGGAAAAGTATAAACATAAATAATTATTAAGATAAATTCGTTGTTATTTACAACAGGGAAGCACAAGGAGGGGATCCACATTAAAGTTTTGCATATAATATCTGGCAATGATAATGGTGGGGGTGGAAACCACGTATTAAACATATGTAATAAAGACAATAAAAATTTTGAAAATGTAATTGGTTGTTTGGGAGAAGGTCCACTTTACTCAAAAGCTAAAACTATGGATGTTAGCTATAAACTTTTTACAAAGAAGCTTAATAGCAAGGACCTTATGGAATTTATAAATAACAACTCAGTAAGTATAGTGAATTTCCATGGAGCAAAACCCTTCCTCATGCATTTGATTTTAAAAAGTAAATTAAAGGTGCCCACAGTAGCAGTAGTTCACAGTGATTTTAGATATGATTTTTTAAATAATAAATTTAAATATTATATTTTTACTCCTTTGAGTATTAAGGGTCTAAAGAGCTTTAATAATTACATTTGCGTATCAAATAACTTGAAGGGTCTATTAGAAGAAAAAAAAATTCAAGGAACCAAATCCGTTGTGAATAATGGTATAGATATTAAAAAAAATAATATTATGATATCTGCAGAAGATATACGAAATAATTTTGGAATAAAAAAGCAGGATTTTGTATATGTTATGGTTGCAAGATTTCATCCTATAAAAAATCATAAAGAAGTTATACTTGCCTTTAGAAAATTAACTTTTGAGTTTCAAGATGTAAAATTGCTTTTAGTTGGTGATGGAGAGCTACGTCCAGAGCTAGAGGCGTTAATAGTAAAATTAAAACTAGAAAATAATATTACTATGGCTGGTAATGTAACTAATCCAATAGACTATATAAACGCTTCTAATGTTAGTGTTTTGGCTTCTTTAAGTGAGGGAGGAGCACCACCACTCACAGTTTTAGAATCAGGAATTGTAAAGAAATCTTTAATTTATACTGTGGTAGGGGACTTAGAGTGTATATTGGATGGGAATAGCGGGTATAAAATAAAGGACCAAAATAATGAAGACATTTACAAAGCTATGAAAGAGGCTTATTTAGATAAGAGTAATTTAAATGTAAAAGGTGAAAATTTATATAAGATTATTGTAAATAATTTTACTATAGAAAATTTTTGGGAGAATTATTCTGAAATTTATAAAAGCATATTAAAAAGTAATAAATAGGTTATTAAAATATATAAAAAATGGAGTGTACCATGAAAGAAAACAAAGTTTTAAAAAGTTCAATGATTGTAATGTTATTTGTAATAATTGAAGAATGTACGTATTTGTGGGATATATTTAAAGATAAAATTGTAAAAAAATAAGTACATTATTTAAGCAATAATTACGCATACTAAAATTAAAGGAGCGTGATTATATGGAATTTTATGATGTAGTCCAAACAAGAAAAAGTATTAAAAAATTTAATAATACCCCCATAGATTCAGAAAAATTAGCTCGAATGATTAATGCAGCTATGATGTCGCCTTCATGGAAAAATAATACTTCTTACAAATTTATTTTAGTTGATGAAAAAAAGGAATTAGAACAAATTTCTAAAGCTATAATGAATAAGGATAATTCAGCAGCACAGTCAATAATCGATTCACCAATGACTGCAGTAGTAGTAGCAGATCCAGATGCTTCTGGGGAAGTAGAAAACAAAGAGTTCTATTTAGTGGATAGTGCCATAGCTATGGAGCATTTTGTTTTATCAGCTACTAATGAGGGATATGGAACTTGTTGGATTGCTGCAATTGACGAAGATATTATTAAAAAAACATTGTCCATTCCACAAAATTACAAAGTAGTTGCCATGACACCTATTGGAGAAATTGCTGAAAGTAAGGAGCATAACGATAAAAAAAATATAAAAGATTTTGTGTTTTTAAATACTTGGGATAATTCTTATAGTGGTAAATAAAATGTGATTTTAAAGTTCTTTTATAAGGTCCTACGGTTGCGGATGCAATCGTAGGACCTTATTTAATAATAGAGCTAACAGTTAAATATCAGCTCCATAATTTACTAGTTAATATAAAATGATGTAATATTTCCAGAAAGGTGGTACAATTTTAGTAGTTATTATATTGATAATTATTTTCGGGTGTTTTATATAAGGGGCATGAAAATAAATAACAAGTCAAAGATGCGACGGATATTTTGCGAAAGACTAGGAGGCAGGTTCTGTTGATAGTTATACTATCAGCAGATTCTGCAAACGAAGTATGTCGCGAAATAAACTAGTATCTGACTTGTTATTTACTTGAATGTCCCTGATAACAAGGAGGATTATACTATGGAAAAAACAAAAGGAATTTTATATATTATTTTATCTGCTACTGCTTTTGGTATTATGCCAATACTCGCAAAATTGTCGTATATAGGAGGTGCAAACACCTATACCACGCTATTTCTTAGGTTCTTTTTTGCAGCTATTATGCTTTTTTATTATCTCAAAACTAAAGGTATATCACTTAAATTAACTAAAAGGCAATTGGTTTTAGTATTAATAATAGGCATGTTTGGATATACACTTACTTCTTTATGTGTATTTAGTTCATACAATTATATAAGTATTGGTATGTCTAGCATGATTTTATATATGCATCCGGCTATTGTTACTTTGTTGTCATTTGTGTTTTATAAAGAAAAAATGTATGCTAGAAAAATTATTTCTTTAATTATGTCTTTAGTAGGTATTTATATTTTAATTGATATGGGAAGTGTTAGCTTTAATTTAAATGGAATAATGCTCGCAGGTACTGCAGCAGTACTATATTCATTATATGTTCTAGGTGCGTCTCTCAAAGAGATTAAAGTTATCAACAGTTATGTTTTAACTTTTTATATTTCATGTGCATCTGCTGTTGTGATGTTAATAGCTGCAATTACTACTAACAATTTTAATATGCATATTCATTTTTATGCACTTGTTGCCATTTTATTATTGGCATTCATATCAACAGTTGTGGCTTTAATGGCATTTTTAGAAGGGGTTAGAATAGTAGGGCCATCTAAGGCTACAATTTTTAGTACTCTTGAACCCATTGTTGGGCTTATACTAGGAATACTTATTTTTGGAGAGCCTATATCAACTAGGATTATAATTGGAAGTATTACCATAGTGGTATCTATAGTAATATTAACAAAAGAATAGTTAGATTTTTAAACCACTTCAATACGACTTCCTTATTTGCCTTAAGGAAGTTCACTAGCACCCTCTCTTCCTCTTTCTCCTACACTAAGTTAGTTCTGATCATTCATAAATAAAAATGTGTTTACTAATATATTTTATTAAATTCATCGTAAAGTTGAATCAGTTTACCATGGTAAAACATTAACGAATTAACAATAATCAAAATGCTCAATGTTGATTTTAAAAAGGGTTATTGGAAGATGATAAAGAATATTAATAGTATTAGGAAAATTAATAAAGTTGGAGGGAATACATATGACATCTATAAAAATTAATGGAAATGAACTTACTTTAGAACAAATAGTGATGGTTGCAAGAAGAGGATACACGGTTGAATTAACGGATGAAGCAGAAGCAAGAGTTAATAAATCTAGAAATATAGTAGATGAAATAGTTAAAAATAATAAAGTGGTGTATGGTATTACTACAGGATTTGGTAAGTTTAGTGATGTTACAATATCTGGAGAAGACTGCAAGGCGCTACAAAGAAATCTAATAATTTCTCATTCTTGTGGAACTGGAAAAGCGTTTTCAAAGGAAATCACAAAAACGATAATGTTACTCAGAGCAAATGCACTTTCAAAAGGATATTCTGGAATAAGACTAAGTACACTAAAAACTCTAATAGAGATGATTAACAAAGGAGTTAACCCTATAATTCCTGAAAAAGGATCACTTGGAGCATCAGGAGATTTAGCGCCATTATCTCATATGGTTCTTCCAATGCTAGGAGAGGGACAAGCAGAATTTAATGGTGAAATTTTAACGGGTAGAGTTGCTATGGAAAAGGCAGGCATAGACATAATAGAGCTTACTGCTAAGGAAGGGTTAGCACTTATAAATGGCACACAAGTTATGACTGCAGTGGGTGCACTAGCTGTATATGATAGTATAAATTTGTTGAAGATAAGTGACATTGCAGCATCATTAACTTTAGAAGCGCTGCGAGGTGTAAAAGATGCTTTTGATCCAAGAACACATAGTATAAGGCCTCATAAGGGTCAAATTCAAACAGCAAAAAACATTTTAAATATTACAGAGGGAAGCACGTTCATAACAAATCAAGGTGAGATAAGAGTACAAGATGCTTACTCATTAAGATGTATACCTCAAGTTCATGGTGCGAGCAAAGATGCTGTAGAGTATATTAAAACAAAAGTTGAAATTGAAATTAACTCCGTTACAGACAATCCAATAGTTACAGAAGAAGGGGATGTTATTTCTGGAGGCAATTTCCATGGACAACCTATGGCAATAAGCTTTGACTTTTTAGGAATAGCTATGGCGGAAATGGCTAGTATCTCAGAAAGAAGACTCGAGAGACTTATTAATTACCAACTAAATGACTTACCTGCTTTTTTAGTAAAAGTAGGTGGCTTAAATTCTGGATTTATGATAACTCAATATGCAGCGGCAGCCTTAGTGTCTGAAAATAAAATTTTAGCACATCCAGCTTCAGTTGACTCTATTCCATCTTCTGCAAATCAGGAAGACCACGTAAGTATGGGAACCATTGCAGCTAGAAAAGGGAGAGATATTATTGAAAATGTTCAAAGAGTTTTGGCAACTGAGATTATGGCAGCCTGCCAAGCTATAGATTTTAGAGAAGGTTTTACTTTAGGAGTTGGTACAAAAGAAGCTTATACTATTGTTAGAGAAAACGTAGAGTTTATGGAAAGAGATATGGTTATGTACCCAGAATTAGATAAGATTACTAATTTAATTGTGAGTGGCTCTATAGTGGAGAGAGTAGAAAAAAAGGTGAAAATTTTAGTTTAAATTAGGTTAAATACTATAATGAGAAATATAACTTAGGAGGAAAAGATAATGGCAAAAATAGTTGAATGTATTCCTAACTTCAGTGAAGGAAGGAATAAACAAGTAATTGAAAAAATAGTTGATGCGGTAAGAAATACAGAAGGAATAAAACTACTAGATTATTCGTCAGATAGTGATCATAATAGAACTGTTGTTACTTTCTTTGGATCCCCAGAAAAAGTTGAACAAGCTATAATAGACATGGCAGCAAGAGTTTATGAAAATATTGATATGACGCAGCAGGAGGGTGCACATCCTAGAATGGGAGCTTTAGATGTAGTACCTTTCGTACCAATTAGTGAGGTAACTATGGATGAATGTGTAGCTTTAGCTAAAAGGGTAGGAAGTAAAATAGCAAGTGAATTCGAAGTTCCAGTTTATCTATATGAAAAAGCAGCTTCGGAAGCTTATAGAGAAAATTTAGCAGTAGTGAGAAAAGGACAATATGAAGGTTTCTTCGAGAAAATTAAAGAAGATAAATGGGCACCGGATTACGGGAAAGCTGAGGTAAATGTAAAGGGTGGCTGTGTTGCAATTGGTGCAAGAGTACCACTAGTAGCTTTTAATGTTAATTTAGATACAGATAGCCTTGAAATTGCTGACAAAATCGCTAAGATTGTTAGACATATTGGTGGGGGTTTAAGGTTTGTAAAAGCTATGGGAGTAAAACTTGAAGATAGAAACATAGTGCAAATATCTATGAATTTAGTTAATTATGAAAAAACTGCAGTTTATAGAGCTTTTGAAATGGTTAAAATGGAAGCAAAACGTTATGGTGTTCAAGTAGTTGGAAGTGAAGTTATTGGACTACTTCCAATGGAAGCGCTAATTCAATGTGCTGAGTACTATTTACAAATAGAAAATTTTTCAATGGATCAGATTTTAGAAAAGAGAATTTGGGAATAAATAATTGAAATTTAGGCATCTTAAATAAATAATAATTAAGATGCCTAAATTTATATGTGGATGGGGGAAATACATTGGATATTATAATTAAAAATATTGACTGCCTAGTTACATGTGCCGGAAGTCATAGTAAAAAAGGTAAAGACATGAAAGATGCTAAAATAAAGGAAAATGGTTACATTGTCATTGAAAATGATAAAATAAAAGCTGTAGGAGAAGGTGAGGGTTTCAAGGAATATATAACTAGTGAAAGTACAGTTATTGATGGACGATTTAAAACTGTTACACCAGGACTTATAGATCCTCATACACATGTAGTATATGCTGGTTCAAGAGAAAAAGAACTGCCTTTAAAGCTTAATAAGATGGGATATATTGAAATATTAAATAGTGGTGGTGGAATACTAAGCACAGTTGAAAATACTAGAAGGATTGAAATAGATCAGCTTGTAGAAGAAAGTAGAAAAAGGCTGGACATAATGCTTAAACATGGAACAACTACAATTGAGAGTAAATCCGGATATGGTCTTAATTTAGAAACAGAAGTTAAAATTCTTCAGGTGAATAAAACTTTAAATGAATCGCATCCTATAGATGTAGTATCAACATTTATGGGAGCACATGCGCTTCCAAAGGAATATAAAATGGACCGAGAAGCCTATATTGAGTACATAATTAATAAAATGATTCCATATATAAGCGAAAACAAGCTTGCAGAATTTATTGATTGTTTTTGTGAGAAAGGTGTTTTTTCTGTGGAAGAGTGCAGACGCATTCTAAAAGCTGGGAAAAAGGTTGGATTGAACATAAAAATCCATGCAGACGAAGTGGAAACGGTAAAGGCGGCTGAACTTGCAGGGGAGCTAAAAGCAACCTCTGCAGAACATTTAGTTGCTGCTTCGGACGCGGGGATAAAAGCACTAGCTAAAAATGATGTTGTGGCTGTATTATTACCATCAACTTCCTTCTATTTAATGTTAAACAATTTTGCTAGAGCTAGAAAAATGATAGAGGAAGGGGTTGCTGTATCACTCGCTACAGACTGTAATCCTGGAACTTCACCTACGGAATCATTACAAACGATTATGACCTTTGCATGCTTTGGTATGAAAATGTTTCCTGAAGAGATTATTAATGCAATGACAATCAATGCGGCTTGTGCCATTAATCGAGAAAGTGAAATCGGTAGCATAGAAGTAGGAAAGAAAGCTGATATTGTTGTTTTTAATAGTAAAAATCTTAATTATCTAATATACCATTTCGGTGCTAATGCTGTAGAATCAGTAATAAAAAATGGTGAAATTGTAATACAAAATTAAGTTTTGAGAAAGGAGAATAGAGTATGTTAGATCAAAAAACTGTTAAAGAATTTATTGAAGAGTTAGGATCAAATTCACCTGCACCTGGAGGTGGAAGTGTTGCGGCCCTTGGCGCATCACTAGGTAGTGCACTAGGCGCTATGGTGTTTAATTTGACTGTAGGTAAGAAGGTTTACAATGAATATAGCGATAATGATAAAATGAAGATCGACGAAAACTTAGTAGAGTGCCTTAAGTATCAGGACAAATTTTTAGAGCTCATGAATAAAGATACAGAGGCTTTTTTAATTCTGATGTCAGCTTTTAAACTTCCGAAAGAAAGTGGCGACGAAAAGAAATTAAGAAGTGTTAAAATCCAAGAAGGATATCAAAAAGCATTAGAAGTTCCTATGAATGTTGCAGAAGAAGCATACAAGATATATGATTATGTTGAAGTAGCAGCGAAGTTAGGTAACAAAAATGCGATCTCTGATGCGGGGGTATCAGCTTTAATGCTTCAAGCATCTATTGAAAGTGCAATTTTAAATGTTAAGATAAATCTTTCTAGTATTAAGGATGAAACTTATAAAGGTGATATTAATTCTAGATGCAACGAATTAATAAAGCAGGGAAGATTAAAACGAGATGAAATATTATCTGTTGTTAATGAAAGTATGTAAGGGAGCTGACTTGTTATTTTCTTTCAGATGCCTAAGTCACATGAATATATATTAATTGTTATATAGTTCACCATAGTAAGCATTTATGCTATAATTTAAACGAACTTTAAAATTTACTTTTAGTAAGTGTGGGGGAGAATAAATGATAGATTTGTTTAATAGGAAAATATGTGAATTATATAATATTATTTTGAGTCCAATAGATGACATCTTCAAACTAACTGCTTTAAAAAATTATAAAAGAAAAATAGAAGTATCGCAGCAAAAAAGTTTTGGTGAATCTTATTATGAGTTTATTAAAAACAATAAGGAAAAAGGCACAGTGTACACGCCAGAACCAATAGCTTCTTATATGATAGAAAATACCATAAAGGCAGAACAGATAATAAAAAACCCATATATAAAAATCGTGGATCCCTCTTGTGGCACAGGAAATATATTAATTTGTTGTTTTAAACTTCTTAGAAATTTATACAAAGAAAATTTAAACATAATAAATGAAAAAAATAATTTGAATTTAAGAGTGCAATGCATTGATGAACATATAATAAAAAATAATTTATATGGTTTTGATATTGATGATATAGCTATAAAGATTCTTATTATAGATTTGTATGAATTAAGTCAGGGGAGCATATCAAGTAATATTTTTAATGTGGATTTTTTATTATATGAAAATGAACATAAATATGATATTTTCATAGGCAATCCACCTTATGTGGGTAAGAAGTCTATAGATAAGGAATATTCAGCTTATTTGAAAATTAGATTTAGTCAAGTGTATAGAGATAAAGGGGATTTATCCTATTGCTTTTTCCAAAAGGCAATAGAAGACCTCAGTGAGCATGGAAAGTTAACTTTTATTACTTCAAGGTACTTTTTAGAATCACCTAGTGGAGAAGATTTGAGAAAAGTTTTAAAAGACGTATGCACTATAGACAAAATTATTGATTTCTACGGGATAAGGCCATTTAAAAATATAGGTATAGACCCTGTCATTATGTTTATAACAAACTATCAAAATGAGGATAATGAAATTGAAATTATAAAACCCATAAACTTAACAGGTGAAAATAAAAAAGAATTTTACAACAGTATATTTCTAAAAAATGGAAATAAATTTAAAAATTTTCTTCTTAATAAAAATGCATTAAATGACAAGGGATGGGTTCTAATAGATGAAAAACAAAGAAATATAATAAATAAAATAGAACAAAGATGTATTACTCACCTAAGTAATATTTGTGATAGTTATCAAGGAATAATAACTGGGTGTGACAAAGCCTTTGTAGTTAACGATGAAATTGTGCAAAGAGAAAACATTGAAAACAATATAATAAAACCTTGGATAAAAAGTAGTTATATAGAAAAAAATTATGTTTCAAGACAAGATAGTTATATAATATATTCAGATCTAATTAGTGATCCACAAAAGTATCCTTCTGCAATAACTTATATAGAATTGCAGAAGGAAAAATTATTAAAAAGAAGAGAATGCCAAAGGGGCATTCGGAAATGGTATGAACTTCAATGGGGCAGAAATCAAAATATATTTGAAGGAGAAAAGATAGTGTTTCCCTTTAAAGCAAGCAGTAATAGATTTTCATTTGACAAGGGAAGTTATTTTAGTGCAGATGTATATGCGTTGATATTAAAAGAAAATGTTCCCTTTACTTATGAGATTTTACTATATTTATTAAATAGTAAAATCTATGAATTTTATTTTAAGACATTTGCAAAAAAACTAGGTGAAGATGCTTATGAGTATTATCCAAATAATTTAATGAAATTATGCATCCCAGCTATGATAGATTTTAAGTGCGAAGATGAAAATTATCTATATGATTATTTTCACTTTAGTGAACAAGAAAAAAAGATTATACTTGGAGAAGTGTAATCTCTTTCACTTTTGGCAGAAAAGTTGCTATATATTATTGGGAGGTGCTTGTGTGGAAATTATAATAAGTGAAAAAGCTTTAAAATATTTAAAAAAGAACGATGCAAAATCCGTTATTATTTATACAATTAAAAATGAGACAAGTGCAGGATGAGGTTGTGGAAGTACTAAAAAGTACTATATCCCTTCCGTGCGAATGGGATTTGATAATCGTAACCTAAAAGAATACTCATATTACTATAATAATGATTTTAAAATACAATTGTCTAATAATATACAAACAAATGATGAAGACATAATAATTGTAGATATAGAAAAAATATTATTTATACAGAATCTTATTGTAAACGGGATAGGCGTTAAAATGATATGACGTATGATATGCTAAGTAAATTTTTAAGATATTTTAAAAAAACTGAAATATATAAAATTAAAAGTTGGCATATATCTTGCTATATATAAAGTAAATATTAATACTTAGGAGGAATTATTGTGACAAATTTAGAAAAACTAAACAAAGTGTTATTTGATACATTTGATTTTAAAAAAATTGAGGATATAAATGATGATTTAGGACCAGATGAAATAGAGTCTTGGGATTCTTTAGGACATGTTGAACTTATAACAAGTATAGAAGAAACTTTTGAGATAAATTTAGATGTAGTTGATATCTCTAGAATGTATACAATAGGAGGTATTAAAAAGATAGTTGCAAAATATGGCATTTTGATATGACATTTACAGATTATGTTTTTGAATTTTCATCAAAACTTAATAAAACTTCTGTAATTTATAAAAATGAAATAAGTTATAATGAAACTTTTAAAAATGTAATTAAGAAAGCTTCTTTTATAAAAAGCAAGAACCTTTCTAAAAATGATGCTGTACTTTTGGTTTCAGAGAATTCTAACTTTTTTATTGAGAACTATTTTGGAATAATTAAGAGTGGAGTTATCTGTGTTCCTATTAATCCAGCTTTAAATAGTAATGAAATAAAGTATATTATAGACTCTCTAAATATTAAACTTATTTTTACTCAAAATAAATTTAGTGAAAAAATAAATGGATTAGTTTGTGATGGTGTTGAGATTTACACAGAAAAGGATGAGTGTGATTTTAGTTGTGAATATGAAAATAATTATAATGAGGTTATAAATATAGAAGAAGACGTGGCTGTAATATTATTTACTTCTGGATCCACAGGAAATCCAAAGGGAGTAATGCTTACTCATTATAACCTCATGTATAACACAAATTCTATAATAGAATATCTAAAACTTACAAAGGAAGATAGGGTTGAAATGGTACTACCTTTTTATTATTGCTACGGTACTTCAATCTTGCATACCCACTTTAGGGTAGGAGGAAGCCTTGTAATTAATAATAAATTTATGTTTCCACAAACAGTCATTGAGGATATAAATAAGTATAATTGTACTGGATTTTCAGGGGTTCCTAGCACTTATCAAATACTGCTTAGAATGACAGATATAGCGAAAACTAATGTTCCTTCTTTGAGGTATATAACTCAAGCTGGGGGAAAGCTCTCAGAGATTTTTATAAAACAGTTAATAGATATTTTAAAGGGAGTTGATATATTTATAATGTATGGTCAGACTGAGGCCACAGCAAGGTTATCTTATTTACCACCACATTTGATTAATAAAAAAATGAATTCCATTGGACTCGGAATTAAAGGAACAGAGCTGATGGTTTTAAACAGTGAAGGAAGCACAGTGAAACATGGAGAAATAGGTGAGGTTGTTGCTAAGGGTGGAAATATAATGAAGGGTTATTTCAATGATAAGGAAGATACCAATAAAGTAATAAAGCAAGGATACTTATACACTGGAGATTTAGCAAAAGTGGATGATGAGGGGTATATATATATTGTTGCAAGAGAAAAAAATATTATTAAAAGTGGTGGAATTAGAATAAGTCCGAGAGAAATAGAGGATATAATATTACAAATTCCAGAGGTAGTAGAATGTGCTATTATTGGAGTAGAAGATGATATTTTAGGAGAAGCAGTAAAGGCTTTTGTAGTATTAATAGAAAATAAACCTTTTATAGATGTTAAATATATATTAGACTTTTGTAGAAAACAATTACCGTCATATAAAACTCCAAGGCATATAGAATTTTTAAAGGCTCTTCCAAAAAACTCTTCAGGTAAGGTGTTAATGAAAAAACTTAGATAAAGGTAAGAGCTGAAGCGAACATAAGAGGGTGAATTAATTGGAGGATTTAGAATTAATAGATAATCTAGTGCTGGGAGAACAATTTAATATAGAGCAGAGAAAGAAGGAAAAACTACTTCTAAATATTATCTTATCTCAACTAGGTCGCAATCAAGAGAATTTAAACATAAAAGCTATGTATGACAAATTAGGTATAGATATTAATAGTATTAAAACACTTGAGCAGGTTCCCTATATACCTGTAAATATGTTTAAATGCTTTGATCTTCTAATATGCGAAGTGGAGCAGGTGGTAAGAATACTAAACTCTAGTGCCACCACCACAGGAATTCCTAGTAAAATATATTTAGATAAAAAAACCTCAATAAGACAAACTCAAGGTTTAATAAGTACATTAATAAGTTTTTTAGGATCTAAAAGAAGACCCATGCTTATAGTAGATAGCGCAGATAGCAATAAAAAAGGTGATAGTATAACTGGACGTGGTACGGCTATAAGGGGAGTAAGTACTTTTGCAAGTAAATCCTTTTATGTTTTGGACAAAGATAATAATGAACTTAAATTAAATATAGATACTCTTCGGGAGTTTGAAAAAAAATATAAGAATGAGGAAATTTTAGTTTATGGATTTACATATATAATGTGGACGAAATTTTTAAAAGTATTAAAACAAGAAGGAATACAATTAGATATGCCGAGGTTAAAGTTGTTACATAGTGGTGGATGGAAAAAACTTATTTCTGAGAAAGTTGAAAAGGAAGTGTTTTCAGAAACTGCCGCGCAGATATTTAATACTAGTGCAGCTAATGTTATAGATTTTTATGGAATGGTAGAGCAATCAGGAGTAGTTTTTATTGATTGTCAGTATGGACATAAACATGTACCTAATTTTGCAGAGGTTATTATAAGAGATGTACAGACTTTAGAAGAAGTTAAGTTTGGTGAAACAGGGCTTATAGAGGTTATGAGCATTCTAGGAACTAGCTATCCATCGCAGGCTATTTTAACCGAGGATATTGGCGAATTCATTGGCGTAGATGATTGTCCTTGTGGCAGGCGTGGCAAGTACTTTAAGTTTAAGTCAAGAGTAGACAAGGCTGAAGTTAGAGGCTGTGGAGATACCTTTGCAGAACGGGAGGTCGGAAGATGATAAATTGTTATGAACTAAATGGAGAATTTTCTAAAAATGGAATTAAATTCAAAGACTTTAATGAAATAGATACCTGTTTAAATAAAAATTTTGCAGAGCTACATAAATTTCCGGTGCAAGCTATAATACTTATTATAAATGAATATAGCAAGAAAATTGCAAGGAGCAGAGAAGTATTAAGAATGGAAGGGGTTCCATTCTTATGTTTTTATTTAAAGAAAGTAAATATGGAAAAACAGTTAAAACTTAACTTAGGAAATATTGAATATCTAAATAATTTTATACAAGTAGACGATGAAAAATACATTAAAGCCCAACCAAAAGGCACAGTGTGTCACTGGCTGGCTGGAAATGTAGCTACTCTTGGGATTTATTCAGTACTTCAGAGTATATTATGCAAAAATGGAAATATTCTTCGTGTGTCTAAGGAATGTGTTAGTGAAATATATGAATTATTAATGGTTTTGGATAATATTGTGGTTGAGTATGAGGGACACACTTATTACTCTAAGGTTATATTGAAAAATATTGCCCTAATTTATTTTAATAGTGAAAATAAATATCTTAATTCACAAATGTCTTTAAAAGCAGATGCACGAATAGTTTGGGGTGGTAAAACAGCAGTAGATGCCATTTCTATTTTACCTAAAAAAACTACTTGTAAGGATTTAATATTTGGGCCTAAGTATTCTTTTGCAGTTTTTGATAAATCGGCAATTGAAAGTGAGGACTTTGAAGAATATTTAGAAAATATGGTTACAGATATAATTGCATTCAAGCAAAAGGCATGTTCTTCCCCTCAGGTTCTATTTTTAGAAAAAAGCAATCTACCAATAGGTGAAATAGCGCAAATGTTAAGTCGAAAATTTGAGAAGATGATTAAAAGGTATAATAATCTAGATTTAGAGGAAGCTATAGCTGCAAAAATAATTAATATACGAGGTGAATATTCACTAAGTTTGGATAAAAGGCTTTATATAAGTAAAGGACTTCAATATACAATACTAATTGATAGCGAGTTAAGACTTGAGGAAGCAATTACCGGACGAACTATATTTATAAAAGAAGTGAATGATATATTGGATGTGTGTCCTTTGATTACTAAGAATATACAAACCATTGGGATTGCTTCAAAGAATAGTGTGAAAACTTTAGATTTTGCAGACAGAGTAACGACTTTTGGTGTAAATAGAGTAGTGAAAATTGGGTATATGAATTTCTATGATTCACCTTGGGATGGTAGCTTAATAATGAGTGAATTAGTTAGATGGTGTTCGCTAAATATAAAGGGAATGATATAACAACTTCACATTTGATGATTTAACATTAATTTAGAATGGAGGAATAAAATGCCAGATATCAAAAGCTTTTATTTAGGTCAAAGCGAGGAGTATATAAAGAAATTTACAGATGATGAAGTAAGCTCATATGCGGCAATTACCGGAGACTATAATTATGTTCATATGGATGAAGAAAAAGCTAAAAAATCCTTCTTTAAAGGTAGAATCGTTCATGGACAATTAGTTGGAGGAATGATTTCAGCCTTGCTTGGAACAAAATTACCTGGGGGAGGTAATATATATTTAGAGCAGAGCTTTGAGTTTTTGAAACCAGTAAGAATTGGAGAAACAATTAAAGCAAAGGTTATTATAACTGAAATTAACGAAAAAAAGAAAATTTTACTACTTGATACCTTATGCCTAAATGATTTGGGAGAAGTAGTAATAAGTGGAAAAGCGAAGGTCTTAGTGTTGAAATAAAAAATAGTTATTTAATTATACTTTTTCTGATATAATAAATTAAGTTATATAATATATAGCTTAATTTTTTATATATTGAGAGGTGTTTATATGAAAGTAAAAGATGTTATGAAAAAAGGTAATTTTACACTAAAAGAAAACAATACTTTTTCTGAGGCGTCAAAGTTATTTAGTGAAAAAAGCATTGAAGTTATACCTATAATGGATGAAAATGAAAAAGTGGTTGGTTTTATAACGAAAGATGATATTATTAAGAATTTTATTAAGGGTACTAGCCCTAATATACATATAAAATATTTTCTAAATGGAAAAATAAAAATTATTAATGAAGATTCTAATATACAGGATTACATTGAAGCAAAGGAAAGTTATATGGCAGTTGAAAATGATGAAGGTAAATTTGTTGGCATTTTTGGTGGAAATAATATATTTGAGCAGCAGCTAAGCAATGCATTTAAAAGAATAAGTGACCTAAAGAAAAGATTTAACTGTGATAGTGAATGTGGCGAAACAAAGCTTAATTGCACAGAATTGGATGCAATTATTGAATCATCGTATGATGGTATATTCATTACCGATGGGAAAGCTAATACATTAAAGATTAATAAATCTTATGAAAATATAACAGGTTTACCAAGAAAAGATATGATAAACAGAAATATGTATGAACTGGAAAAAGAAGGGTATATATCTAAGTCATCTACGCTTATGGTATTAAAAAGCAGAAAATCTAATACTATTGAGCAGGAATTCAGTACAGGTAAAAAGGTGTTAGTTTCTAGTAATCCCATATTTGATGATAATAATAATATAACCATGGTGGTAACAAATGTACGAGATATTACGAAATTATACGAGTTAGAAGAGCAACTAGCTAAAAATATGCAACTAACAGAAAAATATTATTCGGAGATAGAAGCTATGAGAATAGAATATTTAAATTTATCAGAGATCATTGCCAAGGATAAAATAATGATAAATTTATTGGAGCTGGCTAAAAGAGTAGCCAATGTGGATACTACTGTTTTAATATTAGGAGAAACAGGAGTCGGAAAGGAAGAAATCGCTAAATTTATACATAGAAATAGTAGAAGGCGAAGCAAAAACTTTATAAAAATTAATTGTGGAGCAATCCCTCAAAATCTTATAGAATCAGAACTCTTCGGGTATGTAAAGGGCGCGTTTACAGGGGCTAATAAAGAAGGCAAGATGGGACTTTTTGAAGTGGCCGATGGAGGTACAGTTTTTTTAGATGAAGTAGGAGAACTTCCTTTAGATATACAAGTTAAGCTACTTAATGTACTTCAAGAGGGTGTAGTAGAAAGAGTAGGTGCAGTAAAGTCGATTAAAATTGATGTAAGGGTACTCGCAGCAACTAATAGGAATTTAGAAGATATGACTAAGGAGAAATCCTTTAGATCGGATTTATATTATCGTTTAAATGTTGTTCCCCTAACTGTACCTCCGTTAAGAGATAGGCGAGAGGACATTGTACCTTTAATTAAACATTTTTTATCTCAATTGAATATTAAATATAACTTTGAGAAAACTTTCACTATTGAGGCTGTGAATACACTTTATAATTATAGCTGGCCAGGCAATGTCCGTGAACTTAAAAATATTGTAGAAAGGGTTATAGTTATGAGCAGTAGTGACAAAATTTTTAAAAGTGATTTGCCGATGAAGAACTCTTCGGATTGCATAGAAAAAGGTTTTGGATGTGAGGACATATGTAATTTAAAAGAGGCAGTTGGAAAAGTCGAAGCTAACCTTATTAGTAAGGCATTTGATAATGCTGGTAATGTTCGTGATGCCGCAAAAATGCTTGGCATTGATGCTTCTACTTTTGTTAGAAAACGTAAAAGATATGTAGCAAAAAAAATGTTGTAAAATTGAAACGTGTTGCAAAAGTGCATGTATAAATATATATATCTTGTAAAACGTATATACTGTGCCAGTTTTATGGATTTTAATAAATTGTATTTCTGATATTTGTTGTATTTTTGCAACGAATATCATTTTTAAATAGCGGCATTGTGATTGCTTTCACAAGGCTACTATTTTTTTAAATAATTACTTGTGAAAATATTAGCAATAAATGTTGAAATTATAAGGAAAATAGGTTAATATATAATAAAACCCTAGTCGGTCTTATCACATCCACATTGTTATTTAATATGTGTTACAGGTATTGCACTATTAAAAATTAAGTTAAATTGAATTTACGTAGTAAGAAAGGGGTTGTTATTGGAAAATAATTATTTTTATAACATTAAAAAACCATTAAAAAACCATTAAAAGTTACTCGTTACAAATTTTAAAAATAATGTTAAATAATTAACTGTATTGTCAATTATTTAACATAATATGATATTTCATTGGCTTAACAAATTAATAATTAATTATACTATTTAATATTAAGGAGGCATAAAAAATGAAAATTGACTTAATCGCATTTTTAACCAATCCCTTTGTTCCCATGTTTTTTGCAACAGTAACTGGGTTGTTATTAGGCAGGGTTAAAATTGGAAAATTCAATCTTGGACAATCAGGAGGTTTATTTACAGGAATATTTTTCGGATGGTTACTTTATGCTAAATACTGCGTTCCATTTATGCTAGATCCTAATGATCCTAAGAAAGGTTTAATTGAAGGGGCCCCAAAATATGCGGCTAATTACCTAAAGGATGGTGTGGTAAGCAATACCCTTTTTACATTCACACTGATTCTTTTTATTGCAGCAGTTGGATTGCTTGCGGGAAAAGATATAGGTAAAGTTGTAAAAAAATATGGAGGTAAATTTATTCTGCTTGGTGGATTGATAACTGGTACAGGTGCATTAATGACATATTTAGCTACACTTATATTTACTGGGCAAAACAATTTTGCTGTTGCTGGAGTTTATACAGGAGCTTTAACAAGTTCACCAGCACTTGCAGCAGCTATAGAGTCCACCGCTAAGTATGGCTCTGTGGCACAAGCGCAAGTTGGTCTTGGACATGCTATTGGGTATGCTCCAGGCGTTTTAGTGGTAATTATTGCGATGAATTTTTTCCCTGTTATATTTAAAATGGATTTAGAAAAGGAAAAAATAAGATATAAGGCAGAAATGGGAGCTTTTGATGACAAAGGAGCAAAGGAAAAAGACATTAAAGAAGTGGGAATGGATACAGTTTCATTTCTTACAGTATGTCTGCTTGGATACCTTCTTGGTTCAATAAAGGTATACTTACCATTTATTAAATGGTTTAGTTTGGGATCAACTGGTGGAGTGCTTATAATGGCATTATGGCTTGGTCATATAGGTAAAATTGGACCATTAATATTTAGAATGGACACCAAAGTTCTAAATGCAATAAGAGATTTATCCCTTTCCTTGTTTCTTGCTATAGTAGGATTGAAATATGGATATGAAACTGTAGCTGCACTTGGTGGAAGTGGTGCTACTCTTGCACTAATTTCTTTTGGAGCTGGTTTAATTGCGTTAGTGGTTGGGTTTTGTGTTGCAAGATATATATTCAAAATGAACTGGATTATTATTGCAGGCGCTATCTGCGGTGGTATGACAAGTACTCCAGGGCTTGGAGCTGCAATTGATGCTACAGGGACTGATGAAGTTGCTGCTGGTTATGGGGCAACTTATCCCTTTGGACTCTTATGTACGGTAATATTCGTAATTATACTTCATATGATTACATAAATCTGATAAGGGTTTTCATAAACATTTAATATAAGATTATATTAAACCGAATACAAGAGATGTAAATATGCAAGTAGTAGCATATTTACATCTCTTGTATTTTTTTGAAAGAATATTATAGTGTTTACTTTCAAACGTTTGGGATTTAACAATGTACAGTGCAAAGCAAATATTAGAGTTTTACACTAAAATGTGACTTGATTTTTGGGTATTTTCCAAATAAAGCTGTTTTAAGAAGTTGGCATAGTTTTTGCTACAATAAATAGTGTAAAGTTAATTTTAAATTAACAAAATAATAAAGGAGCTGTTTTTAATGGGATTAATGACCGGAGAACAATATGTAGAAAGTCTTAGAAAACTTAAATTAAATGTTTATATGTTTGGAGAGAAAGTTGAAAATGTAGTGGACAACCCTATAATTAAGCCTTCAATGAACTCAGTTAAAATGACATATGATTTGGCACAAATGGCTGAATATGAAGATTTAATGACAAGTACTTCAAATATAACTGGTAAAAAGATTAACAGATTTTCTAATCTTCACCAAAGTACTGAAGATTTAATTAAAAAAGTTAAAATGCAAAGATTATGTGGACAAAAAACTGCATCATGCTTCCAAAGATGTGTTGGCATGGACGCTTTTAACGCTGAATTTAGTACTACATATGAAACTGATAAAGAACATGGAACTAAGTATCATGAAAATTTTAAAAAGTTTTTAACTTATATTCAAGATAATG
>JBLHPD010000070.1:0-21541 GCA_047624165.1 Clostridium sp.
CTTCTCCCTCTGCAGCATCTTTCAAATTATCTGCTGTATTTTTATTCATGTTAAGAAACTTATCGAAAACTACTCTCGCATGAGCTTTTTCGTTGTTTGCTGTAGCTTCAAAAATAGAAGCTATATGCTCATACCCCTCCTTCTCAGCTTTTTCAGCATAAAATGTATACTTGTTTCTTGCCCTTGACTCTCCTGCAAAAGTCGTTAGAAGATTTCTTTCTGTTTTACTTCCCTTTAATTGCATTTCTAATCCTCCATCTAATTATTATCTTCTTTAATATTCTATTCATTATGTTTTTAAAGGTTACTTCAAAAAGAGAGGGACATCCATTTAGGATATCCCTCTCTTAATTAATTTTAACAATATATCTATTTCAATGTACCTTGTTTTAATGAAATTTCTTTTGCCAATTTAAGGCCTGTAGGTGTAGTCGCAAGACCTCCCATAGCAGTCTCTCTTAATTCGCAAGGTAATTGCTTACCTACCTTATACATTGCAATTACTGTATCATCAAAAGGTATTCTACTAGTTACACCACTCATAACCAAATCTGCAGTGGTTAGAGCACTTACTGCTCCAGCCATGTTTCGTTTAGCGCAAGGTACCTCAACGAGTCCTGCTATAGGATCACATACGAGTCCTAATATGTTTTTTATCACAATAGCAGCTGCGTCTAAAGCCATAGCAGGAGTCCCCCCCATCATTTCTACTACAGCCGCCGCGCCCATTGCTGAGGCTGCTCCACATTCAGCCTGACATCCACCTTCAGCTCCTGATAGTGTAGCATTTTTAGCTATTATAATTCCTATCCCTGAAGCCGTGAATAGCGCATTAATTAACTCATCTTCAGTCTTGTTAAGTTTCTCTCCTGCTGTAATAATTACTGAAGGAAGTATCCCACAAGATCCAGCTGTAGGTGCCGCAACTATTTTACCCATGGCTGCATTCACTTCTGAGCAAGAAACAGCTCTCGCCATTGCCTTTATCATAAATTCACCTGTCAGCGTATTCTTAGAACTGGCATACCTATTCAGTTTTATTGAATCCCCACCTATTAACCCACTTATTGATCTAGTTTCATTTGTGAGTCCATATTCTGCAGCTTCCCTCATTGTAATTAGATTTTTCCTCATCTTTTCTAGAATCTCATGACGCGAAAGCCCACTTTCTTCTTCCTCACACTTTATTGTATATTCCCAAATTGGTATATTCTTTTCTTCACATATATTTAAAATATCAATTCCTTTGTTTACAAACACAATTTTTTCCTCCTAACCATATTACGACTGTAACACTGGTGTTATTTCTCTTATATTATAAATATTCCCCAAACACTTAATCTTATCTAGTACCTCTTCAGGCACTACTGTATCTGTTTCAAACACCATGGCTGCTTCGAGTCCTCTGCTATTTCTATACACATTCATAAATGCTATGTTAATATTTTCATCATATAATATGGTACTTACTTTTGAAATCATACCCGGAATATCTTTATGACTAATTATAATTGTTGGATAGTTACCTGTAAATTCAACTGATTGCCCATCAACTTCAAAGACTAAAATACTCCCTCCTCCAACAGAGGAACCAATAATTTCAACTATTATTCCACTTTTTTTAGTTATAACAAATTTCACTGTATTAGGATGAACATCTCCTAAATCTCCCTCAATGAACTCTATTATAAGTCCTTGCTTTTTAGCTATACCTAATGCATCTTTAAGTCTATCATCCCAAGGATCCATTCCTAATATTCCTGCGACTAATGCCCTATCAGTACCATGACCTTTATAAGTTTTAGCAAAAGAGCCATGTAAAACAAATTGAACCGAAGCTATATCCTTCCCTGCAATTATAGCAGCAATTTTGGCAAGTCTTGCTGCACCCGCCGTATGGGAACTTGATGGCCCTACCATAATTGGGCCTAAAATATCAAAAGCACTGTAGTTTTTCATTATTATCCTCCTCAGTCTCTACACATTAACATATGCTATTCTGTTGTTACTATTCAACTATTTAACTATTTAACTATTAACTCTATAGTAAGTATGAAATTTCTCCAGAGTGACTTGCAATACGAAACGACAAAACTTTTGAAATTCCATTTAGAAATTCTTCTTTTGCGAATATAAAATTCTCGTAAGCCTGCCAGGACGGCAGGCTAGCAAACCTGAGCCAGGACGGCGAATGTGAGTGTTAGAGAATTTTATATATGCAAAAGATTAGAATTTCTTAATGGAATTTCTTGTTTTAAGTTCGTTTGCAAGGCACGGAGGAGAAATCTCATACTTTTTTATCCTAATATTGATAAAAACAACTTCCACCAGTAAATTCTCTAACTATTGAATTATCTGGTACTAAATCTTTATCTATTTCTTTAAAGAAATTTAGAAAGCTTCTTAATCTACTTGCTTCATAATATACTGGACTATCTTCCCCAATTTTATTAAGTTCTGCTAATGCAAATTTCTTAAGCACACCAAGTTCATAGACTACATTTGAGTTAAACATTACATCCGCTTGCTCTTGAAATACAAAAATGTTTTTTTCCTCTCCACGTTTTACAGAAGGCCACATTTTCAGTGTATCTTCAACGCCGTATCCTCTAGATAAGTAATCTCTAACTATTCTTCTTGTCATTCTTACATCAGTTGTAGAAATCCTGTTGTGGTCATCTAAATTAAGCTGCGTTAACGGACTTATATATATTTTAAATTTACTATCCCTATCTATGGAAGAAGTTAAAATTTCATTTAACCCATGTATTCCTTCTACAATCACAACTCCGTTTTCAGGCATTTTAATCTTATTCCCATGCCATTCTCTTTTCCCTGTCTTAAAATTGAAACTTGGTATTTCAGCCTCGTCGCCTCGTAATAATAATTTTAAGTCTGTGTTGAAAAGCTCCAAATCTAAAGCATATATAGATTCAAAATCATAATCCCCATTTTCATCTTTTGGGGTTAACTCTCTATTAACAAAATAGTCATCTAAGGAAATATATACTGGTATTAAGCCATTTACTCTTAATTGAATACCTAGCCTCTTTGAAAAAGTTGTTTTTCCTGACGAAGACGGTCCTGCAATAAGCACTAATTTTACCTGTCCCCGCTTATGAATCATATCCGCAATGTAAGCAATTTTCTTTTCATGAAGGGCCTCTGCTACTCTAATTAGATTAACAATATCACCATTTACTATTTCATCATTTAAAGCACCAACACTTCCAACCCCTAGTATTTCTCCCCATTGCTCTGCTTCATAAAATACTTTAGCTAGTTTTTCGTGTTTTTGAAATTTAGGAATTTTATCAGGGGCATCAGACGTCGGATATCTTAATATGAAACCTGGCTCATAGTATATTAAATCAAATGTTTTTAATATTCCTGTTGAGTAAGCCATAGGGCCATAAAAATAGTCATATCTCCCACCTAATTCATAAAGCTTTACTTCATCTACATTAACATATTTTAAAAGCTTAACTTTATCTTGCATATTATACTGAGTAAAAATTTCCACTGCTTTATCTTTTGAGAGTGCTATCTTTCTTATAGTAATATCCGCTTTTATTATTTCTCCCATTCTACTTTTTATATCATATATATCATCAATATCTAATGCAGGCGTCTTTTGAATTTCACCGAACAAGCCCTTACTCAAAGAATGCTCAATAGAAACTTTGGCATCAGGAAACAATTCTAAAACTGCTTTTATTAGCACGAACTGGAGGGTTCTAACGTATGTCATCATCCCTATTCTGCTTGTAATATCTACGGTATCAAAATTTCCATCTTGCGTTATAGTCTCTCCTAACTCGTATAGTTTATTATTAAATTTACCTAAAACTACTGGTACATCATTTAATAAACGAATATCCTTAATAATAGCATTTAATATAGTCCCATTTTCAACTAAAATATTTCTGCCATCTTTAAGTCCTATATTTAAACTATTCATACAATCATCCCCTATTTTTTTACTGATCAATACTATTATACTTTATTTTTTTTAAAATGTATCATATCCCCCTTATAATTTTTCTATTTAAACGGAAAATATACATTAGGCACATGAATTTTAGAAGACCACGGGTTATTTATTTGAATGTACCTTATAGAGTAATGGGGTGATATTATGTTTGTTTTAATAATCAGAACTTTTTTCTTATACTTTCTCGTAATATTTACTATGAGGATGATGGGAAAAAAACAAATAGGTGAGCTTGAACCTTTCGAACTAGTAATTGCATTAATGATTTCTGAACTAGCTACCTTTCCTATGCAAGATATAAGAATACCAATGTTACATTCAATAATACCAATAATTACTTTGCTATTTCTCCAAGTAGCTACTTCTCTTATTGAACTCAAAAGTGAAAAGGCTAGAAGCATATTAACAGGCACTCCCAGTATCTTAATAAAAAATGGGAAAATTGATATTGCAGAGCTCAGATATCAAAGGTTCAATATTAATGATTTATTAGAAGAGCTTAGGTTAAAAGGCTATTTTAATTTATCCGATATTCAATACGCTATCTTAGAGACTAGTGGCGAGTTATCCATATTACCAAAAACCGGTAAATCGAATGTAGCTAAAGATGATTTAAATATATCCATACCTCAAGAGTCTTTACCTGTATCTCTAATTATGGATGGCAACATAAATTACAAAAACTTAATCCTTTTAGAAAAAGACGAACTTTGGCTAAACAAAATTTTAAAAAACCATAGAATTTCTAAGGCAAGCGATGTTTTCGTAGGAATGCTTGACTCTAAAAATAAGTTCTTTTATCAACTTAAGGAAGGGAAAGATAAGAATAAATGAAAAATATTTTAGCAGCCTTCAGCTTATTCATTATAATGATTATTGGAATATTTTTATCTACAAATGCTATAAACCGTAGTTGCGCCCATTTGCAAAATTTGAATTGTGCTCTAGAAAGTAATATAATTAAGGAGAACTATGGAAATGCTTATAATCTATCACTAGATTATATAGCTCAGTGGGAAAAGGTTTCTAAATTCTTAACCATCTATATACATCATGAAGACTTAGATAATATAGATAATGAAATTTTAAAATTAACTCAATATATAAAATTTAAAGATAAATCCGAAGCCTTAGCCACTGTGCATGTTATGAAATTTCTTGTAGATCATATAAAGTCTCATGAAAAAATATCTATAAGTAATATTTTTTAATTTTTTATGTTTATGGATCGTTTATAATAAAAGGGTAGAAAATAGTCCAAATATAGCTTATAATTATAATATATTATAAAAAGTCCCAGAGGGACAATATATGTCCCTCTTACAAAATTTGAAAGGTGGAATTACTATGGCATTAGTTACTACTACTAAAATGTTCAAAGAAGCTCTCGAAGGAAAATACGCAATTGGAGCTTTTAATATCAATAACATGGAGATAATTCAAGGTGTTATTGACGCTTGCGAAATACACAAATCGGCAGTTATACTTCAAGTATCAGGTGGAGCTATGAAATACGCAAGACCAACTTACCTAAGAAAAATGGTAGAGTCAGCAGTAGAAGACACAGGCCTTGATATAGCTCTTCACTTAGATCACGGTTCAGATTTAGCGCAATGTAAACTTGCAATAGCTTCTGGATTTACTTCAGTAATGTACGATGGTTCTCATCTTGATTATGAAGAAAATGTAAGAACAACTAAAGAAGTAGTAGATTATGCTCATTCTAAAGGCGTTGTAGTTGAAGCTGAGCTTGGTAAACTTGCTGGAGTTGAAGATGCTGTTAGTGTTTCAGCAGCAGATGCAACATATACAGATCCAGAGCAAGCAGTAGATTATGTAACAAGAACTGGTATTGATTCTTTAGCTATTGCTATAGGAACAAGCCATGGTGCATATAAATTCAAAGGTGAACCTAAACTTGATTTTGAAAGATTAGATTTAATTACAAAAAAATTAGAAGAAGCTGGTATGAATAATTTCCCAATAGTTCTTCACGGAGCATCTGCTGTAGATCAAAGTTTTGTTACTATGATCAATGAATTCGGTGGAGAAATGAAAGGCGCAAAAGGAATCCCACTAGAAATGCTTAGAAAAGCAGCTTCTAAAGCTGTTTGTAAAATAAACATGGATACTGATTTAAGACTTGCTATGACAGGTTCAGTAAGAAAAGTGCTTACTCAAAAGCCTGGCGAAATAGACCCAAGAAAGTATCTAGGAGAAGCAAGAAAGAACATAACTAAATTAGTTGAAGGTAAAATCACTGATGTTTTAGGTTCTGCTAATTCTTCAAAATAATTCAAATCAATATAATTAAATATCAACTAATTTAAATCTAAATGATTAAAACTAAAAGACCTACAGTATAATTAAATATACTGCAGGTCTTTTGTTTTATTTATTGCTATATGTTTTCATCTGCAGCCTACCGCTAAAATATTTTTGTGTGGAGTTTATTGAGATTTATTATTTCCTTATATGTAATCAATACTAGATACACATGACCGTATATATGATATAGTATGAATTTCTATAGGGGCGGCACCAAATAAGAAGAGCAGAAACATTAAAATTCCATTTAAAATTCTTCTTTTGCAAATATAAAATTCTCGTAAGCCTGCCAGGACGGCAGGCTAGCGAACCTGAGCCAGGACTGCGAATGTGAGAGTTAGAGAATTTTATATTTGCAAAAGATTAGAATTTCTTAATGAAATTTCACGTTTCAAACTCTTATTTGGTGCCACTCAGGAGAAACTTCATACTGAGTGCACTATTTGTTCGTCTATTTTTCTACATAATTACTTACATGTTTTATAACCATATTAATTGTTCCATCACCATTCCTTTGTATTTCAAATCGCTTATTATCATGATATGTTTCCATATCAACATATAAATCTATGTCTTTATCAATCTTGAGTCTTACTCTTTTTAGCTTTTTGTCTATCCATTCTTTATCAAGACTAATATTTTCACAAATTCCTTGCTCTGTTATAAACTCAACGAATTTCTCCTTAGTATCATGATTTTCAGAAAATATTTCCTCAGACAATTCTCTAACATCAATATTATCTTCTTCTCTAAGTTTTCTTTTTATAGTACTTCTAACAGCCTCTGCTTTTTCTGCATTTTCTGCAAAGTTATTTTGAGTGAATTTTTCAGCTGCCTTCACAAAACTTTTAGTAACATCTCTTTCATTATCAATAATTGTGCACCCTAGATAATCATTAATAAAATAGTTTGAACCATCTTCCTGATTTTCACTATTATTCGCTTCTTTGTTCTTGCTTTTTTTATCAATAACCATTAAGTCAAAATTATTTTCATTTCTAATCGGTTTTAAAAAAGCACATTTTTGTATCCTTTGAGAACTACCAGGTAGACCTGTTATCTGTGATACTATATCAATGCCTAACTTATTATCCACAAACTCGATGGTATGCACATAATTCTTAATATAATCCATTTTAAATATACCCAGGATCGGTCCAAACTCCGTAGTAAAAGCTACTACTATAAGGTCACAGGAAGGAATGTTCCCAATTGATCTCATTAAAACAAACATCCGTCTTGCTATTTCTTTAGATACAACCAGTAAATTATTCTCACCATTTAAGTATTCCTGGGCTATATCTTTTACAATGCTACTATCGGGATTAAAGACTGCATATTTTAATTCTTCATCTTTTAAACACTTCTGAATATGTTTCAATAAAAAATCATGTTTCTCTTCATCTAAATCTAAGGCATATTCATTTAAGATAGGTTCATCTGCATTGTTATCTAACACATGAATAATAGCCTCATTTATATTAACTTCTTTTATATACTCCAAAAAAACACCGCCTTAATACTTATCTAATAGCACATTTAAACAAATAATAAGCATCGCCTGTAGCGCTACTTACTAGTCTATTTATTTTAAGGTGCCTAATTATTATACTATTTATTTGCAATTATAACAAAGTTATATATTGCTATTGTACTTAATTTATTGTATTGAAATTTATAATTTTAATGTAATATTAATGTTACTTCATTTATATTATGATATAATCACAATTAATAGTTGTTATCTATCCCAGAGAAAGACAGGAGGATCACTTTGAAAGAAATTGAAACTAGAATTATAGATATTGATGTAGATGAAATTCGGAGAAAATTATTAAATCTAAATGCCCCAAAAGTAAAACAAGAAAATCAAATAAATAGAATTTATGATTTCTCGGATAAAAGGCTAATAAAAAGCAAAGGATATGCAAGAATACGAACAGTCCAAGATGAATTAACAAATTCTACGATTCACTACATCACCACAAAAAAACTTGTAAGCCAAGAAAAGTTCAAAGTCATGGATGAGCATGAATCAGAAATTAAAGATGAAATTGCCGCTGAGGGTATATTTCACTCCTTAGGTCTAGAGCTTATACAATCTATTAAAAAATATAGAGAAAGCTATAAGTACAAAAATACTCTTATCGAAATAGACATAAATGAGCCGGGATTTTGTCCTTTTCCTTATATAGAAATTGAAAGTGCTGATGAATCTGAACTTGAAGAAGTTTTAGCTCTGCTCGGTTATTCCCTAGAGGATACCACCGCTAAAACTATTTATGAAATACTTGAATCAAAAAAAGCTATAAAGGTGCTGTAATGTTTGGATATGTTACTCCATGTAAAATGGAAATGAAGATAAAAGACTACGAAAAATTTAAAGCTTATTATTGTGGTCTGTGTAACTCCATTAAAAATAGCTATGGCAACCTACCTAGACTTACTCTAAATTATGATATGACTTTTTTGGCAGTACTTTTGGATTCATTATCAGAAGATAAATGCAACTTCACTAAATTTAAATGCACAATTCATCCACTAAAAAAAAGGATTATGATTGATAATAATGCGGCCCTCGATTACGCTGCCTTTTGTAATATTACTTTGGCTTATTATAAATTAATGGATGATGCGTGCGATAATAAAACAATAAAAAGTAAAGTTTTCGTAGTATTACTAAAGAACTATTTATCAAAATCAGAAGTAGCGTATATGGATGTAATGACGTATACTAAGAAGAAGCTTTTATTACTAAATACCCTGGAATCGGATCCTAAAGACATAGGTATAGATGAACTTTCACACGTTTTTGCTGACCTTACCGGCTTTATAGTATCTTTTTATTACAAGGATGCTTCCTTTAAAGAGGATTTATATTGGCTTGGATATAATTTAGGTAAATGGATATATATTATAGATGCTTATGATGATTTAGAAAAAGATATAAAAAGTGATACTTTTAATGCTATAGATTCATTGTTTAATAGGTCTAAATTGGATTTTGAAAGTTTTTCTATAAAAATAAAACCAAGAATTGATTTTATATTGGCCACTTGCGCCATGCAATGTTTAAAATATTTAAATAACTTGCCTTTAATAAAAAACGAGGATATATTACGCAATATACTGGAACTTGGCCTCATGGAAAAAATGGATAAGGTTTTTAAAAATGAATTTTGATTATTTAAAAGGAGTGGATTATAAAGATGACAAATCCCTATGAAATACTTGGTGTACGCGAAGGCGCATCTAAAGAAGATATTAAAAAAGCTTATAGAGAGCAAGCAAAAAAATATCACCCTGATCAGTATGGTGATAACCCACTGCAAGATTTAGCAGAAGATAAGATGCAAGAACTAAATGAAGCTTATGATTCACTTATGAAAAATAATTCTTCTTCTAATGATTACAACTCATCTAACAGTTATAATTCTGATCATAATTCTAGTTCTTCTTCAAATGCTGATTATACAAATAACAACATATATCAATCTATAAGAATGGATCTAAATAGTGGAAATATAACATCCGCTGAGCAGAAATTAAATTCCATGAATACAAAAACTGCCGAATGGAATTATTTAATGGGCATGACTCAGCTAAAAAAAGGTTGGCAGGATAATGCTTATACTTTTATTAACAGGGCTTGCACGCAGGACCCTAATAATATTGAATATAGACGTACTTTTAATGATCTAACTACGCAAACGTCTAATTATAGAGATAACTATCGTGGACGACGTAACAGAGATCCTGATATGGGTAATATGTGTCTTAACTTGTGGTGTGCAGATACTATTTGTGAATGTTTAGGTGGAGATCTTATTTCCTGTTGCTAAGGATATTAATGTAGGAGATGATTTTTATGAAATCTAATCATATTGCGAAGGGTGGTATATTCGCAGCACTTAGTTTAATATTATTATATCTTTCTTCTGTTTTCCCTACAAATAAATTATTTATATTAGGCATAGCATCTTGCATTATTCCTTTGTCCATTTTGATGACTGGAATAAAAAATACTATTGTAGTATATTGTGCTGTTTCTCTACTTAGTTTATTTATAATACCTTCAAAGCTTATAAGCCTTTCCTATATATTAATTTTTGGTTCCTATGGCTTTGTGAAATATTATATAGAAAAATTAAGGAGTCTGCCTCTAGAAATTATACTTAAGTTCTCTTATTTTAATATAAGCTCCGCTATATTAATATTTATATATAAATTAATATTATTAAAAATTCCTAATATAAATATATATTTAATATTACTTGTAATGGAATTTAGCTTTATAGTATATGACTATACGCTTACCGCCTTTATATCCTATGCAAATAAAAACCTTCTTAAGAAATTTAAGTAAGACACATTTGAATAAATAACAAGTCAAATATATATATACTAATGTGCCGAGTGCAGGGTCTTGACATAAAATTCTATTTAAATTATAATGAATAATAATCCAATGATAAACAAACTATACTATAATAAATTGCTTTGATTAGGAGTAGTAGTATTTATATCCTTTTAAAGAGAGCTGTTGTTAGGGTCATGAAAAGAATTAGAATGCCCCTTGGGTGTAAAACAGTAACGATATAATATGAACTTACCTATGATTTACTTGCAAGCAACTGCTTACTTATAAGTAAGCAGTTGCTTGCAAGCAAAGGCTTACTTGTGAAAACAAGTACGGTTAAAACCGTTATATTCGTAAGTGAGGTGTAATGCCTAATTAGAGTGGTACCGCGGAATATTACTTTCGTCTCTTTGTTGAGATGAGGGTTTTTTTTATTTTCTAATTTTACATGATGTGCATGAAACATTAAAATTAAAGCACAAAAGATTAATAATTATTTCAACACTAGAAGCATATGAAGGAGGAATATTAATGGCAAAATATAATACAACCATCGATGAAAAATGGCAACAAAAATGGGAAGAAACTAACCTTTATAAATTTGATGAGAATAAAATTGATAAAAAACTATATGTACTTGAAATGTTCTCTTATCCATCTGGAAGCCAATTACATGCAGGGCATTGGTTTAACTATGGCCCTGTTGATTCTTGGGCTAGAATGAAGAAAATGCAAGGATACAATGTGTTTCAACCAATGGGCTTCGACGCTTTTGGGCTACCTGCCGAAAACTACGCGATAAAAACAGGTGTGCATCCAAAGGATTCTACAGATCAAAACATTAGTAACATGGAAAAGCAATTAAAAGCTATGGGCGCAATGTTTAATTGGGATCATGAAGTTGTAACTTGTCGTCCAGATTATTATAAATGGACTCAATGGTTATTCTTAAAACTATTTGAAAAAGGTCTTGCTTACAGGAAAAAAGCCCCTGTAAATTGGTGCCCTAGCTGTAATACCGTACTTGCAAATGAACAAGTATTAGTTGATGGTTCTTGCGAGCGTTGCGGCACTGAGGTTACTAAAAAGAATTTAACCCAATGGTTTTTAAAAATTACTGACTATGCTGAGGAACTACTTGAAAAGCTTGATACTTTGGATTGGCCTGAAAAAACTAAAGCAATGCAAAAACATTGGATAGGCAAATCTATTGGTGCTAACGTTGATTTTAAAGTGCCTGATTGTGATGCAGACTTTAGTGTATTCACTACAAGAGTAGACACTCTATACGGCGTTACGTACGTAGTTATAGCCCCTGAAAATGATCTTGTTGACAGCCTAACTAAAAGTGAAAATAGAGATGCTGTTGAATCTTATATACATGAAGCTAGAAAACAAACTGATATAGAGAGGCAATCTATATCAAGAGATAAGACCGGTGTATTTACTGGTTCCTATGCTATTAATCCTATTAACGGACGAAAAGTTCCGATTTGGGTAGCTGATTATGTTCTAAACACTTATGGAACTGGCGTTGTAATGGCTGTTCCTGCTCATGATGATAGGGATTTTGCATTTGCCACTAAATACAATTTGCCTATTGAACAAGTAATTATTGGTTTTAAAAGTACACTTGAACACCCAGACGACCTTCCTTATACTGAACATGGAAAAATGGTAAATAGTGAAGAATTTGATGGGTTGTTTACAGAAGAGGGAAAAGAAGCAATAGTTAAAAAATTAGAAAGCATGAATCTAGGTTCAGGAAAAATAAACTTTAGACTTCGTGATTGGTTAGTTTCAAGGCAACGATATTGGGGAGCTCCTATTCCAATAATTCATTGCGATAAATGTGGAACTGTTCCTGTACCTGAGGACCAACTTCCTGTAGAACTGCCTTATAACGTAGAATTTACACCAGATGGAGAATCACCCCTGGCTAGTTGCGAGGAATTCATGAATGTCCCTTGTCCTGTTTGTGGCGCTGCTGCGCGTCGTGAGGCTGATACTTTGGATACCTTCGTTTGTTCTTCTTTCTACCAATTCAGATATGTAGATAACAAAAATAATGAAAAAGTTTTTGATAAAGACTTAGTAAACAAAATGCTTCCAGTAGATAAATATGTTGGTGGACCTGAACATGCATGTGGGCACCTTCTTTATTCTAGATTTATAACTAAAGCTCTTCGTGATATGGGATATTTAAGCTTTGATGAACCTTTCTTATCGCTTACCCACCAAGGTTTAATTTTAGGAGAAGACGGATTAAAAATGAGCAAATCAAAAGGAAATACTATTTCTCCAGACCAGTACATAAAAGAGTTTGGATCAGATGTATTTAGAATGTACCTGATGTTTGGTTTTAGTTACGCTGATGGGGGCTCTTGGAGTGATGATAGCATAAAAGCTATTGGAAGATTCGTTGATAGAATTGAAAGAGCTGTAGACGCTGGAAGTGAGGTTATTTTAAAAGAAAGCAACAGTAAATCCTCTCTTGGTTCTTCTGAAAAAGAACTAAACTACTGGAGACATTTCGCAATAAAAGGAGTTACAGAAGATGCAGAGAAACTCCAATTTAATACCGCTATTGCGAGACTTATGGAACTTACAAATGCTATAACAAAATATGTTAATGTAGAAAATAAAAATAGTAAATTCTTAAAAGAAGTGCTTGTAGATTACCTTAAGCTTTTAGCTCCCTTTGCTCCTCACTTTGCAGAAGAGAAGTGGGAAACCTTAGGTATGGGTTACTCTGTATTTAATCAAGCTTGGCCGAAATTTGATGCAAATGCTCTTATAAAAGATGAAGTAGAGATAGCTATTCAAATAAATGGTAAAATTAAATCTAGAATAAATATAGCTTCCGATTTAGATGAAGAAAGTATAAAAGAGGCTGCTCTTAATGATGAAATCGTAATTACTGCCCTAGAAGGCAAAACTATGCGTAAGATTATTGTAATTAAAGGACGACTAGTTAATATAGTAGCTTCTTAGTACAAATTTTACAATTGAAAGTTTTTTTAGCCACATCAAAAGGAGAGTAGAAAGTCTTAACTCAGACATTGTACTCTCCTTTTTTAATACCTAACTATTTCCATATCATTAAACTCCAAACATATCTATAGTTTTTTGAGTTGCATTAAGTAAACTGCTAAGCTCAAAAACTTCTCCTCCTTCTATTAGATTATTTAGTTGCTCTCTATACCTAGCTGCATCCATTAGTTTACCTATTGATGAAATCATAAGAATATTATTCATTATATCAGATACCAAATTAGATTTTACCTCAAAAAGTTTTTGTGCGTCTTTAATTTCATCTTTAATTTCTAACATCTGCTGATCTAACTGAAAAGCAGCATCTGCAGCATTTTTAAGTTTTTCTCGTATATTCTCCGGTATATCATGCTTATACTTATAATTTAAAGAATGCTCTACTGTAGCCCAAAAATTCATTGCTAATGTTCTAATCTGAAATTCTGCCAGTATTTCAGTTTGACCATCAGATAAGTTCACAGGATACTTTATAATCATATGGTAGCTTCTATAACCACTACTTTTTACATTTGCAACATAATCTTTTTCATAAACTATCTGCATATCACGTCTCGCGCGTATTAGACTTACTACCTTATCAATATCATCTACAAACTGACACATTATTCTGATCCCTGCAATATCCTCCATCTCAAATTTAATTCTATCCATAGGGATACAAAATTTACTAGCTTTTTCAAGAATACTAGATATTTCTTTAACCCTTCCTGTAACAAACTCTATAGGTGAATAATCATTTTTACGTCTATATTCTCTCCTTATACTTTTGAATTTCACTTTTAACTCTTCTACTGCCTGTTCGTAGGGAATTAAGAATCTCTTCCACTCTTTTATTGCCATATACTCAGTCCTTTACATAAAATTTCATTTAGGTACATTAATTGTGCTTAAGGGACATCTCGAAACTTTTGAGCATGTTATATTGTTATTATAATTGTATTAATTTTCTGTTATAATTAATTTACTACTAAACTTACATAAAAGCAATTATTTAAGTAAATATACCAAATTACATAAACTAATCATACCATATTAAATCTTATTTCGAGGTGATTAAATGGATAAAAAAATATTTTCCGGTCTAGAAAGTATGGGTTTTGATAATATTGACCATATTAAAATCTATAATGAAAAAACTGAAGCTGTAAAAGAAAAAAGTGAAGAGAAGAAGGAAAAGTCTCTTTTATATAATAAAGAAATTACCTGCCCTGCGTGTAACCGCGTATTCAAAGCTATCACAGTTAAATCATCTGCTTACAGAATGATAAAAAAAGATAGTGATTTTTTTATTAGGTATTCTCTAATTAACCCTTATTTCTATGATGTTTGGGTTTGTAATTCTTGCGGGTATTCAGCTATGAAAATAGACTTTTATACTATAAGAAGTATAGAAATAGACCAAGTACAAAAGTCCATTACATCCAAGTGGCATGGGAGAATGTACCCTGAGATTTACGATGTTCATATAGCTATTGAAAGGTATAAACTAGCCCTTTTAAATTATGTCATAATCAATGCAAAATCAAGTAAAAAGGCAATCACTTGTATAAAGCTTGCCTGGATGTACAGACTTTTAGAAACTGACGAATCCTGCGAAATGGAGTTAACATTTTTAAAACAGGCATTAGAAGGACTTAGTGATGCTTATTACGCCGAAGCCTTCCCCATATATGGCATGGATAAATACAGTGCTATGTATCTTATTGGAGAGTTAAATAGACGTATCGGCCATTCGGAGGCTTCTTTAGTTTGGTTTAGTAATGTTATAACAACTCCTAATGTATCTCAAAAGTTGAAAGAACTTGCAAGAGATATGAAAGACTTGATTAAAGAAGAAGCCGCGTTATTAGCTGCTACTGATAATATAAATAAATCTTCTACAGAAAACTTTGAAGCACCAGAAACCACTAAGAAATCCGGATTTTTTTCTAATTTATTTAAATAAAAATTAAGACTATTAATTTATCCACATTGATAAATTTAATAGTCTTAATTATACACAATCTATTAACTTTAAGTTATTCTAATATCTTCAAGGGATCAAAGTCCAAATAATCACAAGAAGTAACTATATATTCTACGCCTTCTATGTTTCCTTCATATACCCTACTTAAAGATGGCCCATGTAAATGACCATATATAACCTTGCATACATTATATTCTTTTACTATCCTTATAAGCTGCGTTTCCTCAAATTTATCATTAGTAGGTGGATAATGAAGCATTACAATGAATTTACTATATCCCTTCTTCACTGCCTCATCTAATGAAATTCGGAGCCTTATGAGCTCTCTACCATATATCTTTTCATCATGAGTAGAAAATCTTGCACTTCCTGGGCAATTCCATCCCCGAGTTCCGCATATAGCAAAATCTTTATAGTTAAAAAAGTTATTTTGAATGAAATCCATATCCGTATAAAGTGAATTCAGCTTTGTTATACTACTCCACCAATAGTCATGATTTCCTTTGACAAGTATTTTTTTACCTGGAAGCTTATGAATCCATTCCAGATCTTCCATGCCCTCACCGATATTCATTGACCATGAAATATCTCCTGCAACTAGTACAGTGTCCTCTGATGATACTTTACTAAGCCAATTTTCTTTTATTTTTTCGTGGTGATTACTCCATTTATCTCCAAATATATCCATGGGTTTATCTGAATTTATAGCTAAATGAAGATCAGATATTGCCCACAACGCCATAATATACCTCCTTCATATATCTTTTAGTCTTTTTTCATTAATGTATCTATATCCATCACATAAGCAATAACCTTAGCTATTGCATCATATAATTCTAAAGGTATCTCTGATCCTATATCAACATTTAAAAGTAAATTAGCTAGTTCCTCATTTTGCACAATAGCCACCTTACTCTCTTCAGCCGTCTTAAGGATCTCATCTGCAATATACCCCATTCCAGCAGCAGTTACTATAGGTACATCATATCCTTGTTCATATTTTATTGCAGCAGCTTTTTTTACTTTTTTCATTATAGCACACCTCATTATTGCTTAATGTTATAACCATAAAACATGAAATACTATACACTCCATATTATTATACCTTTATATTGATTGTATTAAAACTTCTATCTTCAAAAAATTCTCCGCAATTTGCCATTGTAAACTCCTTCGCCTTGTTACTTACAACAATACTAACCCTATAATTCAGACTAGATAAATCCTTAATTAACTTTTCTTTTCCAAGCTCCAAAACTTTAACCCAGAATTTTTCACAATTAATGTCAATATTCATATTATTATTGTTAATTTTAATATATGCATTCACAATTCCCATATTTATTGTTTTGACACTAGTAGCAATTTTCACATTCTTACTATCTATCTTTTTACCTTTTTTTCTATCATCTTTAATAATTAATTTAAATTCATATTCATTATCTTTAACATTTATAGGCAAATCTAAATAATAATACTGCTGCGAAATAGAATTAAACACTTTTATATCATTAAGTTTCTGATCAAATATATTCATAACTTTTGCATAAGACTCTGGTTTTAGATTAAGCTTACTGTCAATAAAGTCTTTAATCATATTTTTAATCTCTTCAGTCTTTAATTTAATTTGATCTTTAATAAGAAAATCTGTAGTTATCTTATCTATATCCCTTTCAACATTATTTATTATTTTCCTATCTAACTCTGAAACATTTAATTCTTTTTTTATCATATTTATAATTTCATTAAGTGAATTACTCTTACCATATCCCAAAGCCTTAGTATTGATACCGCTTTTATTACCTTGTTCCGATTCACTAAACGTATCACTTTTTAATTTATTTAAAAGTGGTTCTTCATTTTGATTTATTTGTTGTAAATTCATGCCTCTAGGCTCAACATTAGTTTCACCTTTTATTGTGTTTAATTTTTCCTCTAAATTCTCTATTAATTTAATATAATCGTCTGGGCTTAATGATATTTGTTGCATCTTAAAAATTTTGTCCACCAATGTTTTTATTGTGCCACTGTTAAAACTAACATCTTGTGATTTTAAGTTTTTATCTACTTTTAATTTTTGGTCTGTATTTAAATTTTGCTCTGTATTTAAGTTTTGACCCAATTTTAAACTTTTATCTGATTCTAAAGTATTAACTGATTTTAAATTTTGGTCTGATTTTAAATTTTGGTCTGCTTCTAAGTTTTTAATCGTAGAATTTAAAATTCTATGATTAATCTCTAAATTCCTTAACTCTTTATTTATTAAATTAACAACTTCTTTTATATTATTATAAGTAGGATTATCTGAATTTATAATTTTATCCACTAACGGTCCGTTAGTATTTAATAATTTAACTGCTTTTATTTCATTATTAATTTTAATATTCGTAAAATCTTTCTCCTGAAAATCGCTCTTTAATTCAGGATTTTTCAATTCTGCAGATATATTACTTTCATCTATTTCTAGAAAATTAACCCCATTATGACTTATCGCGGAAAGCTCAATATTACTCAACTTATTTTTAGTTGTACTAGTATTTAACAAATAGTTGTTAATATCTTTTAAATCGTTATATATAGCTGACTCCCCTTTAAATAATCTTGTAAAGCTCTCCAGATTTCCTTTAGTAAGTTCAATATTATTTTCTTTAAATAATAATATCTCATCAACATCTAAATTCTTTAGCGCTTGAAAAAAACTTTTTAAAGTCTTTGTTATTTCATTTGCCTTTTCACTATTGGGATCAATATTTCTACTATTAAGATATTTTTCAATAAAAATTTCTTCTTTATTCTCATTTAAAGATATTTTCTCTCTAAAATCAACTAAATTTTTTATATCAACTATATTATCTTTAGTTAAAGGCATGTCATGTTTTATCATCCTTTGAAAAAGCAGGGCATCTGCTTTGTCAGTACTTAAAGTTTTCCCATGGGGGACGTCTTCAAATATGTCATTTCCCTTAATTTGGCCTTCTTTATCTTCATATACTAATTTTAGTATAAGCTTATCATCTTCAAATCCTTCCACTTCAAATTTTAACACACCGCCGCTCACAGCCTCTTCCAGTGGCTTATCCAGCTTTGCACAAAATTGCCATCCATCTTGTAATTTTAAATTAACTTCTCCCTTTTGCTGGTCTATACTTACTATTCTTGCATTGAATTTTTCTCCAGCTTCAAAAGATATTTTACTATAAGCTTTTTTAGCTTGTGGATTCTGTAGAATTGAAATATTGCTAATTACCGACATAAGCCACCTCCCATTCGCTATGCATAAGGCAAATTCATGTGCCTTATAACTTTTTCAAAAGTTATCAATATTTTATTATCGTACAAATTATTTTTTTTTAAAGGGGATGGTTAATAATTATCTAATTGTTTTACCTATCAATAAAAAAAAACAAAGCTAAAATATAAATTTTAACTTTGTCCTTTTGAAAACATTGCTATTCTATGATTAAAGAATAGTATTTTTTCTTTCCTTTTTTAATAAGTACACTTCCATCTATAAAATCCTCTTCTAAAAGTGTTGCATTTTTATCTTCAATCTTTTTGTCATTAATAGTTAAGCCACCCTGCTCAATTAACCTTCTAGCTTCCGCTTTTGAAGCTAATACTTTAGTGTAGACTAATATATCCATTAACCCCGCACTCTTCATGTCACGAGGTATAGATACTATAGGAATGTCACTCATATTAGTTCCACTACCAAAAAGTGCTTCTGCAGCGGTGTTAGCTTTTATAGCTTCTTCTTCTCCATGGATAAGTTTTGTTACCTCAAAAGCTAAAACTTTTTTAGCTTCATTTATTTCTTCATCTTTTAAAGATCCTAGACGCCTAACCTCATCCATTGGTACAAAAGTAAGTAACGCTAAGCATTTTTCCACATCAGAATCTGCAATATTTCTCCAGTATTGATAAAAATCATAAGGGGATGTTTTTTCTGCATCAAGCCATAGTGCACCATTTTCCGTTTTACCCATTTTCTTGCCTTCACTATTAGTAAGCAAAGCGCAAGTCATTCCATAAGAAGCTTTACTTTCTTTTTTTCTTATTAGTTCCATACCAGCAATTATGTTAGACCATTGGTCATCTCCACCTAATTGCATAGTACATCCATATTTTTGATTTAACACTAAAAAGTCATATCCTTGCATAAGCATATAGTTAAACTCAAGGAAAGATAAGCCTTTTTCTAATCTCTGTTTAAAGCAATCAGCTGTTAACATCTTATTTACTGAAAAATGAGCTCCTATATCTCTTATAAAGTCTACATAATTTAAATTTAAAAGCCAATTTGCATTGTTTTCAAGGATTGCTTTATCATCACTGAAATCTATAAGTTTTGAAAGTTGTAATTTTATGCAGGATATATTATGATCAATTTCTTCTTTTGAAAGCATTTTTCTCATATCTGTTTTACCGGATGGATCACCTATCATCGCAGTTCCACCTCCAACTAATGCTATTGGTCTATGCCCTGCCCTTTGCATATGTGCCATAAACATCATAGCAATAAAATGACCAATATGCAGGCTATCAGCTGTTGGGTCAAATCCTATATAAAACGTAACCTTTTCCTTTTCTAATATTTTCTTCATTTCTTCCTCGTGAGTAAGTTGTTTTATGTATCCTCGATCAACAAGTATATCATATACATTTTCCATAATTTATTCCTCCTTGTTTTAATTGTCTATTATTTTTTTGAAATAAAAAAACGCCCCTAAGAAAGGGACGAAATAATTCCGTGGTACCACCCAAATTGATTTAACAATCCGCTCATTCCTTATAACGTAAGGTAAGTCCGTCTCAGCCTACTCATCATCTTCGATGCTGCTTCAGCTTAAAGCTCCAGAATGTATTTCACTGTATTTCTTAACTAGTTCACACCTACCACTAGCTCTCTTAATAATTCCTACAGTTACTTTTTTCTTTCATAGCCTTTTAAATATAATTTTCATTTATTAATTATATAGGTGTATTCAAATCATATCAAGTAAACTAATTACTCATTTTATGTATTAGCATCCGTTTATCTGCTATTTACGCCAACTTCCACTTATTTTCTCCATATACAATAAATGCAGGGTCAAAACCCTGCATTTCATAAAGACACGAAAAAATTATTTTATATCTTTATGCAATATATTCCACTAGAAATTCTGGTGGGTTTGCACTTTCACAACTAACGTTCACATAAAATTCCACATTGTACTTTTTAGCTAAAGAATCCATTTTAGAAAATAATTGTGCCGTATGATCAAGTTTATCCTCAATGACATTAAACACACCATCAACAAAAATGGTATCAATATCATAATCTCTTGAAAGCATACCGCACAGAAAACCATAAAAATCATTATTGCTTTTTAAATTAAACTCATTTGTAGCCACAAATCTCATTTTACTATTTAATTGCAAAGTGGCTTTAGTATCATCATCAATATATACTATGTTTCCTTTAACATCGTCAACCTTTTCGTTAGCGAGTTTAATCAAAGCTTTAGTTTTACCTGAACCTTTTCTACCGCAAAATACATGAATCATGTTAACCCCTCCTATTTTATCTAAACTTAACAGATAATTATTAAATAGGTCTACACAGTGCGCAATATAGTTATACACATTATATAATATTCAGAATATTTTTGCAATATTATACTTATAAAATAAAATTTTTAATTCCTGGAAAAATAACCTTAAAACTATTATCATCTTTTGAATCCACAAATATTACTTTACCATATTTTATAAAAGCCTTTTTCATTCGTGCAAAACCTTTCCCAGATTTCGCAAATCTTTTTCTATCATCTAACGCTATTAACTTATCATATAT
>JBLHPD010000071.1:0-21409 GCA_047624165.1 Clostridium sp.
GATTGGGTATACACGCAATCTCAAAATGGAGTAAGCAAAGATGCTATTTGTGATGTTCTAAAATTGTCAAAGAGTAAATGCGCCTAATTCATGTAAAATAATGGAGCTTGTTTTGCTCATTTATAGACAAGTAGCATTAACTTCCAATTTATGTTAGGACTTCCAAGGTCGTAGTAAAAACTGGAAGTTTTTACTTTCTAAGAAATAGTCACTTTGTATGTGAGTTTGGTTCTAAAACTATTAATAAAACAAAGTATTAAAACAACTCTAATATAAACTTTATGGTACTTGTTTTAGGATATAACAGCCGTAGGTATTTTGAATAATTTGATAATTAAAGACACCTGCAAAAATTAACAGATGCCTTTTTTTTTACAAAATTAGTTGGAAATTGATCCATCCCATGTATCTACCTTTGTATTTTTCTTCTCTTCATCATCAAACCAAGTTGTTGTTACAACCTTGGTTTCAGTGTAAAATCTTACACCATCCTTACCAAGTGCATGTAGGTCACCAAAGAACGAATTCTTATGTCCACTGAAAGGGAATATTCCAACTGGAACTGGAATTCCAACGTTAATTCCTACCATTCCTCCATCCGTTCTTCTTGCAAACTCACGGCTATAATATCCACTTTGTGTAAATATTACAGAACCATTTGCCAATGGATTTTTATTCATTAACTTAATTCCTTCTTCAAAGTCCTTTACTCTCTTTATGCATAAAACTGGGCCGAATATTTCCATATCTCCAACTGTCATATCAGGCGATACATGATCTAATATTGTAGGTCCAACATAAAAACCTTTTTCAAATCCTTTTACAGTTACATTTCTACCATCCAAAACAAGTTTTGCTCCCTCTTCTATACCTTTGTCAATCCATTTTAAAACTGATTCCTTGTGGGATGCTGACACAACAGGTCCAAGACTAGAAGTCTTATCATAAGCTGGTCCTATTTTAAGCTCCTTAGCATACTCAGCCAAAAGCTCAACTAGCCTATCTGCTATGCAATCCTGAGCTACAATTACTGGAAGTGCCATACATCTTTCACCTGCACATCCAAAGCAGGAGTTAATAATTCCACGAGCCGCTCTCTCAAGTGCTGCATCTGCAAGTACCAAACCATGATTCTTAGCCTCGCAAAGTGCCTGCACTCTCTTTCCATTTAAAGCTGCAGTTCCATAAATATGCTTACCAACAGAAGTTGAACCAACAAAAGTTATACCATTAACATCAGGATGTTTCAATAGTATTTCAGCTTCAACCCTGCTACAAGTAACTATGTTTAAAACACCATCTGGAAGCCCTGCTTCTTGCCAAAGCTCTGCACATCTCATTGCCGTCATTGGGCACATTGAAGCTGCTTTTATGACAATAGTATTTCCTGCTGCTATGCAAAGAGGTGTCATCCAACCCATAGGTATCATTCCTGGAAAGTTGAATGGAGCTATTCCAGCATAAACACCTACAGATTCACGATACAAAACTGTGTCATACCCAGTAGAGGTATTCATAAGTGACTCACCCATCATGTAGGTTGGAATGCCACATGCGAGTTCTACCGGTTCCTTAATTTTTAAAATATCACCTTTTGCTTCATTCCATACCTTTCCGTTCTCTCTTGCTACTATTTCAGTAAGCTCATCAATATGTTCTGCAAGGATATCTCTAAATTTAAACATTATTTGTGCCCTTTTCATTACAGGCATTTGCGACCATTTAGGAAATGCATCTCTTGCAGATTTTATTGCAATATTAACTTCTTCCTCTGTGCAGCAGGGTGCTTTTGCAATTACTTCTCCTGTGCTTGGATTAAAAATGTCCATATATTTGCTTGTTTTTGATTCTTGCCACTTACCATTTACAAAGAATTTCAATTTTTTTATTTCATTCATAATAACCCTCCTAGAATTTTATCTTAAATCATCACCTGCGCAGAAATTCATCATCTTCGAAGCTGCAATATTATTTTATATTTACTCTACGTAATTGTCAGCGATTGTAAGTGCTTTATCAATTGCCACAAAAGCTTCTTCAATCTCTTCCGCTTTTATTATAAGTGGAGGAACAACAAGTATATAGTTCCATCTTACATCCATAAATACCCCGTCTGCTACGAATGATGCACTTACTTTGTTCATGACTTCACCGGAACCGTTCCATGGAACTATTGGTTCTTTTGTTTCTCGGTTTTTAACAAGCTCTATACATCCAAATACTCCTATGTTTCTAACATTACCCACACATTTATGCTTAGCCATCATATCTTCCATACGCTTTAATATGAGCTTACCCTGCTTCTTAGCATTTTCTATTATCTTTTCGTCTTTATATGCATTTATTGTTGCAATAGCAGCAGCACATGCTAGTGGATGTCCACTATATGTCAATCCACAGCTTAAAAATTCATCATAGATAGTGTCTGACACTTTATCACTCAAACAAACTGCTCCGAGTGGTACATAACCTGAGTTTATCCCTTTAGCTACAGTCATTATATCAGGTACTATACCAAAGTTATCTACTGCAAACCATTCTCCGGTTCTTCCAAATCCACTCATAACCTCATCATCAATTAATAGAATATTATATTTATCGCACAATGCTCTAATTCCCTTATAATATTCTGGTGGTGGAATAAATATTCCATTAGATCCCGTTATGCCCTCAAAAATAAGTCCAGCTATGGTATTAGGATCTTCAAACTTAATTATCTCCTCCACATGTTTAACACATTCTATATTACATTTTCCATATTCTTTACCAAAAGAACATCTATAACAGTATGGATCAAATGTCCTTACTACACCAGGCATACCTGGTTCAACTTGTGTTCTTCTTGGTTCTCCTGTAAGTGAAATAGCACCGTAGGTTGCACCATGATAAGAACGATAACGAGATATTATCTTCCACTTTCCTGTGGCCATTCTGGCAATTTTAACAGCATTTTCATTTGCATCTGAGCCACCATTAGTAAAGAAGAAATGATTCAAACCTTCAGGTGTAACTTCACTTAATAGTTTAGCCAAAGTACTTCTTGGTTCAACAGCTAAGCAAGGAGAAGCATAGCAAAGTTTTCCAGCTTGATCTTGTATTGCCTTAACAACCTTTGGATGCTGATGTCCTATATTCAAGTTTACAACCTGTGAGAACATATCTAAATATTTCTTCCCGTTACCATCCCAGAAATAACACCCTTTAGCCTTACTAATAACAATTGGTTTAAGTTTGGATTGTACCGACCAGGAATGAATAACATGAGCTCTGTCATTTTTGTAAGTTTCCTCTGCAGTTCTTTTTTCTTCTTCCATACTCATTTTACATTTACACCTCACTTATTTATTTTAAATATAATAAGATTCTTTGTATCCTAACTTATAATATCAACTAAATAAAAATCTGCAGCCCCCTTTAGGTTCTTATCTCCCGAGAGTATATAAACTGAACATTCTTAATTGTCTAAAACAATCATATCACCCTTTATATTCATTGTATATGTGACAATTGAACAAGGTTTTTGTGCTTTTTGACGAATATATTTCTTATTTATATACAAATGCCTAATGAAAAAAATAACCACAACTTTTTTTAAAAAGTCGTGGTTAAATGATGAAAAGAAAGATATTTAATGTTATTTACTATCAGTTTTAAAATCGTTTAGCTCTTTTATTAAATACCCCATATAAAACTCTAATCTTACTTTTGTATCTGCTAAATCTCTTTTTAGAAGCTCTTGTATTTTGTTAATTTTGTACATCAATGTGTTTCTATGCAAAAAAAGCCTCTGAGATGTTTGAGTGTAATTGCCATTTTCATTAAGAAATACATAAAATATTTTTGCTAAATCTGTATGGTTTTGCTCATCATATTTTTCTAATTTGCCTACTGTATTATTATAATATTCTCTTAAAAAAACTATATCCTGTATTTCTGTAAGTATTTTGTATGCGCCTAAATCAGAGTAAAAAATAATTTTATTTAATTCCCCTTGTGTTTTTAGCACCTTTAAAGCTTTTTTAGCTTCCTCATAACTTTCCTTTATTTCACAAAACTCTGTATGAGCATCACCAACGCCTATACTTACATTAATTTCACCTAACTTTTTTTTGCTATTTTCTCTTATTGAGTCTGAAATGGCAGCCAAGTCATTAACCCCATTTTTTTCATTAATTATAAGCAAAACTACAGAATTATTTTGAAAGAAGCTTAGAGGTGTAGAACTTAAGTACCATATTGAACTATTTACAACGTTTAAAAAAATATGGCTAACATTTAATATGCCTTGTCCATCTTTAATGTTTTTAGCTTTCAAATACTGATCAATATTATCCATATTTGCAATAATTATTCTATACGAATTTAAAGAATTATATCCACAAGCTGAAATTCTTTGAACAAAGTTTTCATAAGTAATGGTATTTAAAAATATAGTATCCATTAATAGGTCTTGAAAAGAAACTTCTTCAAACGTTAATATGTAACTGCAAATAATTTTTGTAAACTCTGCTAGGCTATGTTCCCAAGGAAATTCAAATACAGGAAAATCACTCTCATCGGATAGTTTTTTAATATATTGAGGAACTTGTTTAATGTATTTACCAACGTTCAAAACCAATCCAGCAGCTTTTTTATCTACTAGTTTCTTTATAAGTTCAATAAAAGCACCCTTATTATTTAATATTTTAACACCTGTAACTATTATTAACTCATAACTATGCACAAACACTACTTCCTCTGGACTTTCTACAACATGAACCCATTTTACTATTTTACTAATTCCTTTAAATCCACTTACTAATTTCAAATCTTTTAATTCAGATAAGCTTAATAGTTGGTCAAATCTAACACTCATAATTAAACCTCGCTTTAAAATGTATTATGAATTTATTATTGAGTTAATAGTATACCATTTAGAACTTTCCAGCAAATTTTAATTGTCTACTTAAACCTGAGTTTTACAGCATACTAAACTATGTTTATGAAAACTAAATAGATAGAAGATTGAGGGATGCCTTGGGGCTTTTTTGTTTTATTATTATTTCATTATATTAATAAAAAATATATTATTGTGGTAAATACAATATAATGATGATATATTCATAATAATGAAAAAAATAGCGTAGAATAAGTGAAGATACGAAGACATATGAAGATATATGAAGAAGCTATATTGACACTAAAATCCATTATAATTATACTTAACAAAAATAATCTAATAACTAAATCTTTCAAGTTTATTTTTTATAATTTAATAAAAAGGGGGATTATGTATGATCGAGAAGATTAATTATTCAAGAGTAATAATAATGGTGGGAGCTATTCTAGCTTTTTCTATTGGTTCAGGTTTTGCAACAGGACAAGAATTAATCCAGTACATAACTGCTTATGCTTATGATGGCATACTCATTGGATTAATATTTTTTTTAATTTTTGGTTATTCAAATTATGCATATGCGAAGGCTGGAAATTTAGAAAAGTTTACCAAAGGCAGCGAGGTTTACAAGTATTTTTGTGGTAATGTAGTTGGTACTATTTTTGATTATTTTTCCGTAGTATTTTGTTATATGTCTTTCATTGTTATGGTTGGTGGAGGAGCAGCTACACTACATCAACAATATGGATTACCACTATACTGGGGAGGGTTAATACTTGCAGCATTGGCTTGTTGTACTGTGATATTTGGACTTGATGCTCTAGTAAAAGTATTAGGAATGATAGGTCCAGTTGTAGTAGTTATCTGTTTGCTTGTAGGAGTAATAACATTTATTAAAGATGGAGCCAATATTAGTCAAGGTGCAGAACTTGTTATTTCAGGACGTGTTAAAGTAATGAAAGCTTCTACGAATTGGCTACTTGCTGGCGGATCTTATGCAGGGTTCTGTATGCTTTGGTTTGGAGGATTTATGGCAGAACTTGGGTCTAAGAATAAAATGAAGGAATTAACTCGTGCGGTGGTAATTGCCGCAGTTCTTAATACAGTTGCTATATTAGTTGTTGGATTTGCGTTACTTGCTAATGTTACTGATGTAGCTACAGCCCAAATACCAAATCTAGTTCTTGCAAATAGAATATTACCAGCCCTCACTCCTGTATTTGCAATAATTGTTTTTGCTGCCATTTATACCACTTCAGTACCTTTACTATGGACAGCATCTTCTAGATTTGCTACAGAAAAGAGTATGAAATTCTATATAATTACAATATCTTTAGCAGCTTTGGGTTATTTAATCGCAATGAAGATTCCATTTAACCGTTTATTGAACTTAGTTTATGTTATTAATGGATATGGTGGAATTATTCTACTTGGATTTATTATTAATAAGAATGTTAGATTGAAAATAGCCGGTAAGAAAAGTAAACAAACAGCTTTGCATGATTAGATATGGATATTAAGATTTATAAAAGGAGGATTTAACATGGATATTAAGATTAATAAGAGGTTTGAGTATAAAGATTTACCAGATATGAAAGAAATACTTAGTGATGTTGATAAGATTGCTTCTGGGATTACCATAGGACAGACTTTGTTTTTTAAAGAGAATGGAGTAAAAAATGAGGCAGAGTATAAGCTTAAAGCTATGGCTGAGGGTAGGATCTCAAAGCATTCTCATGTTGGTTGGAATTCTTGGGAAGAAACTGCTAAAAACATTGAGTATATTTATAATGGACTTAAAAAGCGAGGGAGTTATATTACCAGGTTTGGTTTTATATTGGACTGGGTTATGGGGGTTCCTGAAGAATATAGAAGTAAAATGCCTAAGGGAACAGGCCTTATTCTTAATTCTCCTGAGGAGTGGGCTGCACTAGGACAAGTTGTACCAGTACAACCCCATCTTAGTGATCATATGATTGGTTCACCAAATGCATTGCAAAATACTATTTATGCATTGAAAGCAGGGGCTACATCTATTGGAAATGTTTCACATTATTTTACTTATGAATACCCTGGAGTTGAACTTGAAAGAGAGAGAACTATTTCTTCTTTAAAAGCATTTAATTTAATGAGTAAATTTGATGGTACTATTGTTCACTCAAATTTAGATGATGGTTTTGGAAATCAATTTAAGGATCTTACGAATTTAACTGGATGGGCTATGATGGAGCGTTATCTTGTAGAAGACCTTTTAGGCGCAAGAATGACTTTCAGTTATGGTAATTTGTTTAGTGACCCTATGGGTAGGATAATTTTTCACACTACCATGGAGAGCTTGAATAAGTATAAGACACCAGGGACGATGATTTTTGGAAACACTGTAGACTATGGATTAGACTATAATAGGAATTTTGGAGCATTAGCTTCATTTTCTCTTGCAGATGCTATTTTCCAAAGACACTCACCAACAGGTCACGCTGTTGCTTCAGTACCGGTTTCGGAGGCTTCGAGAATACCTACTCCTGATGAAATCATTGATGGGCATCTATGCGTTGATATGATGATTGAGAAATCTAAGTTTATGGAACCTTATATTAATTGGGAAAAGGTAGAATCAGAAAAAAATATAAATGTTGCGTGTGGCAAATTGTTTTTCGAAAGAATGATGAATGGATTAGATGATTTAGGGGTCAACATTGAACACCCTGGTGAGGTTTTCGCAGCACTTAAGTATATTGGTCCGAAGCAATTGGAAGATAATTTTGGGGTAGGTACATTAGAGAAGGGTTCTAATGGTGTAAGGATTCCAGTAAGAGCAACTGACATGACTAAAAATCTTACTAGCAAGAAAAGTATTATACTTTCTAAAATTGGAGATGTTACAGGGCGATTAGATGGTAAAAAAGTAATTATTGCAACCACTGATATTCATGATTATGGTAAGGAAGTAATAAAGACCATCTTAATGAAGGCGGGAGCTACTGTGTTTGATCTTGGCACCTATGTTACTCCTATTGAAATCATGGAAACGATTGTGGAAACTGAAAGCAAAGCTGTTATTGTTAGCACTTACAATGGGATTGCCTTAACCTATGCTAAGGAGGTTGTTGAGAGAATTCATAAGGAAAATATTGATGCTAAGCTTATAATGGGTGGAGTCCTTAATGAGAATCAGAACGGAAGCAGTCTAGCTATAGATGTAAGTGAAGATATCATGAAATTAGGGGTCAATTGCGACAATGATATGGACAAAATTGTAAGTACTATTGAAGGGATTTACAAAGAGTAATTCTGGAAAGGAGTTTCTAATGGAGAATGCTATATTTCTAGATTTCGGTAGCACTCATACAAAGATAGTAGTTGTATCTTTGATGGAAGAAAGAATATTACATACTGCCTGTTTTGAATCTACTGTAAAGACGGATGCAAGAATAGGGCTTGAAAGGTGCTTCGATGAGGCAAGGAGAGTACTAGGTAAATCTTCATTTGAAAGTGCAGTGAAACTTTCTTCTAGTAGTGCTGCTGGTGGGCTAAGAATGGCTGTAGTAGGGCTTACCCATACACTTAGCATTGCAGCTGGGAGGAATACCGCTTTTGGAGCAGGAGCTAAGATTATGGATACTTTGTCAGGGCGTATTTCTCAAGTTGATGTAGAAGAAATTATTAAAAACAAGGTAGAAATTATTTTGTTTTGTGGTGGGTATGAGAAAGGTAATAGTTCAATTTTGATCCATAATGCCCATGTATTAGCACAAAGCAAGCTTAATATACCTATTATATATGCTGGTAACAGCTTTGTTGCTAAAGAAATAAGATTTATTTTAACATTAGCGGGAAAGGAGTGCTTTTTTGCTAACAATATAATTCCTAATATTGGAGTTATAAATACTGATTCTGCTGAGGCGATTGTACGAGATATTTTTTTAAAGCGTATAGTTAATATGAAAGGACTTCAGAAGGTAAAGGAACAGTTAGATGGAGTTTTAATGCCTACTCCTTCAGCTGTCTTATCAGCCGGGGAGCTGCTATCTAAAGGCTTGCATGATGAAGCAGGATTGGGAGAACTCATGATCATTGATATCGGGGGGGCAACTACAGATATACACTCGTATGCTAATCAGGTTCCTTTTAAAGGCGCAAGGATATGTGGTGCTGCTGAGAAGTTTACTAAGCGAACTGTGGAAAGTGACCTTGGAGTTAGAGAATCATCAGCTCTACTTGCTAAGGAAATAGGGATTGAAGCTATTTCTATGGAATCAGGGGTACATTGTAATAAGTTAGAGAATTCTATTAATATCAGGGTTAATATGAATAATTACCTTGCTGACTCAGAAGTTGAACAGAGTATTGATGATACACTATCTAGTTTTGCTGCTAGAATCGCAGCAAGACGGCATGCTGGTTTTTTAGAGAAAGTTCATTCTTCTAATTGTAAGTTATTACAAAGAGGCAAAAACTTATCTAATGTTCGTTGCATTGTTGGAACTGGAGGCCCAATTATTCACAGTAAAAACCCTGGATTAATACTTAGGAAAACATTGAAAAACGAAAATTGTGAATCTGATGTATTGTTGCCAAATGAAGCAAAACTACTATTAGATGACAAATATCTAATGTATTCAATGGGATTGCTAAAAGAGCTTAATCCAAGTAAAGCATTAAGGATCCTAAAGAGTAATTTAACTGAATTAATATAATCACATTGCGTAAAACCTATGATAAGATGAATTTATCATATAGGTTTTACGTTTTTTGTTGTTAGTCATAGAAAATTCTGATAAAATATAAGCAAATATTCTATGAAAGGAAGGGTTTACTGTGATAGGGACGAGAATAAAGTATTATCGTAAAAAAACCAATATTACTTTAAGTGAATTATCTCAGCGTACTGCATTGTCAGTAGGTTGTTTAAGTAATTTGGAACGGGGTATTACTAGTCCTACATTCGATAATATGCTGAAGATATGTGAAGCAATGGCGATAAACATTGTTGATTTGATAAATGAAAGTGTGCTTACTCCTGTCGTTAAAAAGAATGAAAGGAAATTGGTTTATAGTAAAGATTATAGACTTAAGTATGAATATATCTCAGATATCAATCAAAAGCTAGTTGGTAAATGTCAGAATCTATATAAAGAACATACAGGTGAGGAGTGTTGCTGGGGTCACGAAACCGATGAATTTGGAATAATCATAAAAGGTAGTATGGTCCTAAAAGCATATGGGGAGTCTTACGTATTAGAAGAGGGTGACAGTATATACATTAAGGCATTTACAAAACATGTAATTAAAAGACTATCAAATGAAGGTTGTATTAGCTACTGGGTGTCTATAAATGGGAATTCTTCAAGAGAAAACTATACTGATTGTCAAGAACTAAAGTAAACTTTATAGAAGAGAGATATTAAGCATTCCACCCATTACAATCATTGGAATACTGGGCGGAATAATAATTAAAGGGTAGGGGTTTGGAACATTATATAAGCATAAGTCATAAGATAATTTTATAAGATTATGAAAGGGATGAACAATATGTATAAAGAATATAAACCTTATCCTTATTATCCTAATACACCAATGTATAATCCATACAATATGTATAATGTTTATAGAACGTATCCCTGTCCTTACTACCCTAACATACCAATGTACATTCCAACTGATGAAACAGAGTATGATGGTTTAATGAAATTAAAGGATTATGGACCGGAACCGTTTGTAATTAATATTGATGAGGCTACTAAGAAAAATAATACTTATCGTACCGCTTTATGGACAGGAAGTTATTTGCAAGTTACATTGATGAGCATCAACGTTGGGGAAGACATAGGTTTAGAAGTTCATCCTATGGGTGATCAATTCATACGTATTGAAGAAGGTCAAGGACTTGTTCAAATGGGGGATAGAATAGATAAATTGGATTTTGAAAAAAAAGTATATGATGACTATGCAATCATGATACCTGCTGGTAAATGGCACAATATAATAAATACTGGTGATAAACCACTTAAATTGTACGCTATATATGCACCACCTGAGCATCCACGCGGTACGGTTCATGAAACAAAAGAAATTGCAGAAGCTGCTGAAGAGGACCACAGCTACTAATTATAAAAATAACTGCACATTCTCATCTAAGGTGAGAATGTGCAGTTATTTTACTTTAGTATGCATGGCCTGGTAAGTATAGAATGATTCTAATTAAAGATATTTTTCTAAATGCAAATTCTAAAGCGATTAATTGAAAACTTTATTTTCAAAGATGCTAGAGAACATTTAAATAACAAATATAGATTGATGAAGTTTTTGTCGATAAACAATGTGAATTATGTTATATTTAAAGAAGAATTATCAGTAGTGTATACACAAAAGAATAGTTAAAAAGGAAGTGAATATTTAGTAGGTTTGGGTACTTTTGTACACTCTCGTGCTAAAGATAAATTATGTTAAATGAAATGGATAGACAATATTTAAAAATAGTTGAGAAGATTTTAAAAAAAGGATATTATGACCAAAACCGTACTGGGGTTGAAACGTACAAACTACCACATCAAATTATGCAATTTGATTTAGAAGAAGAATTCCCAATATTAACAACTAAATTTGTTGCTTTTAAAACAGCAGTAAAAGAATTGCTTTGGATTTTTAAAGACCAAAGTAATGATGTTAAGAAACTTCAAGAGCAAAATGTGCATATATGGGATGAATGGGCTTTAGAAGATGGAACAATTGGAAAGGCATATGGTTATCAAGTAGCTAAGTATCATCAAATTGACTCACTTATTGATTCTTTAAAAAATAATCCGCAAGACCGAAGAATGATGATGAATTTGTGGAATATAGAAGACCTTCCGCAGATGGCGCTTCAACCATGTTGCTTTTTAACACTTTGGGACGTAACTGATGGCAGACTTAACTGTATGTTAGTACAAAGGTCTGGTGACACAGCGCTAGGTGTTCCATTTAATACAACTCAATATGCTGTATTAGTTCACATGCTAGCACAAGTGACTGGACTTAAACCAGGATTATTTACACATATCATAAATAATACCCATATATATATAAATCATATTGAAGGTTTAAAGCTACAGATTTCAAGAAAATCAGAAGCTTTAGATGCTCCTGAAATTTGGATTAACCCAGAAATAAAAAACTTCTATGACTTTACACCTGAAGATATTAAACTTATAGATTATAAGCACCTTGGGAAAATAAATATGGGGAGCGTGGCTGTATAGTGCTTACATGTATTGTTGCAATTGGAGATAATTTCGCAATAGGAAAGAATAATAAATTACTTTGGCATTTTTCAAAAGATCTAAAAAGGTTCAAGCAAATTACAGGTGGAAGTAGTATTATAATGGGAAGAAAGACATTTGAATCACTTCCTGGTATTCTCCATGGTAGACACCATATTGTTATTACTCAAAATGAAAATTTTGTAGTAGATGATGAAAGGGTAACAGTTTTGAATTCTAAGGAAGAATTATTTGCTTCTTTAGATGATAGTAAAGAATATCTTGTTATAGGTGGAGGAGAAATTTATAAGTTATTACTACCTTATTGTAATAAAATTCACTTAACGCAAGTGCATAAAGAATATGATGCTGATGTGTTTTTTCCAAAAGTAAATTATGCTGAGTGGAATATTAAAGAAGAAGAAACTGGATTCATTAATGATGATAAAATAGTAGCATTTAGTTTTTTAACTTTGGAGCGGATTAGTGTGACAAAATAATAATTTATAATGCCAATGGGAAGCTCAGTATAGAGCTTCCCATTTATATTGAGCATGTACAATATAATACGACTAGTAGCAAGAAGGGTACATTTTACTTAAAGCAGTCCAATAGCTCCTGGCATATAAGGTATATTTAATTATTTAAACACAAATTATTTTAGGACTGTATTTAAGATTCTAAGAAAATTTCCACCAAGTATTTTATAAATAGTTTCTTCGCTATAGCCTCTTTTACAAAGTTCATCAGTAATGGATGGCATTTTACTTGAATCTTCAATACCGGGAACATAAATATCTCCGAGGTAACCATTGAAATCCAGTCCCAGTCCAACATGGTCCTCACCAGCGATGTTTATCATGTACTCTAAGTGATTCATATAAGTATCAAGTGACATTTTTTTACCAAGTTTATAAAATACATTTAATAAAGTTAAATCACATCCAAGTGGTTCAAGACCTTCCATAGAAAATACAATATTCAGCGAGTTATCTAATTCGATTTTTTTAAAGTCATCCTTTGTGCATATTAATCTCAAATTTTGATTTTCATTTATTTCTTCATACATATCGCCAACTTCAAGTAAAGCTTGCTTTAATGAACCTTCTGGATGTAATTTAGTATAAATTTCCATGAAAACAACGTTGACTCCGCCAGCCTGTAAAATAGGAAGATGTTTTTTAGTTAAATTACCACTATGTTCCCCATTCTTTCTGGAATATAAAAGATCCAAAGGGATATCACTATGAGCATCAACGACTATTGCATTATCATGTATTTTAGAATAATTCATAATATCAACCCTTTCTGTATTTATTTTTTATATAAAATTATAATACTGACGCTATACTCATTAATATCATAGATGCCACCGCTAACACTAGTACTACTTTCCATATGAATTTAATGAATGTTAAATAATCTACTCTAGCTATTAATAGAACACCCATTACTACAGCACTTGTAGGAGTTATAAAGTTTACAATTCCACTAGCGGTTGCAAATGCAGTAATAACAATATGAGCTTGAACATTAGCAAAGCCTGCAAGTGGAGCCATAATTGGCATAGAGAGTGTTGCAAGTCCTGATGTTGAAGGAACTAAAAATGAAAGAGGTATATAAAATAAGAATGCAATATTCGTAAAGGCTAAAGGTCCTAAGTTATTTAGAAGTGACTCTCCAGCATGTAGAACTGTTGCCGTCATGTGTCCATCGTTCATAACAACGGTTATTCCCCTACAAACAGCTATAATAAAAGCGACACCTAGTAAGTCTCTTGCACCGCCTATAAATATATTAATAAATTCTTCTTCCTTGAACTTATTAACAAATCCTATAATAACTGCAGATACTAAAAAGAGTAATGTCATTTCACCAAACCACCAGTCACCAAGAACAACAGGGTGACTGATAATCTTACCTAACATAGGAACATTTAATATAAACTTTTGAATATCTTCAAATATGGTAATGTTGAATTTACTAGCCAACGGAATAACGCCCAAGACCATAACAACAAAAGTTAAACCAAATATAATTAATGTATTTTTTCTTTCTTTAGTGAACTCAACTTTTTCTTCTACCTTTGAGCCTAAGAAAATAACAGCAAAAGGTGTTAAAACATCATAGCCAGCCGCAATAAATATGGGAATGATCATCATATAAAAAGGAAGTGATTCCTCACACATGCCAAAGGATGTGCCACCCAATGCGAATAAAATCATTAGTACAGGAATGGTCTTTTCTATTTTGCCATCATGTTTTTTAAGTACACGTGATATGCCTGCATTTAATGCACCTGTCTTCATAACTACAGCTAAAAAACCACCTATAACAAGTACAAATAATGCAACATCTTTCGCATCAAAAAAACCTTTTATTGGTGCATAAATTATTTCCCAAATTCCTTGAGGATTAGGATCTACAGTATAATATGTACCGGGAATAGGCTGAAGTTTAGAAGCCGTCGGGTCAACATATTTAAAGGCACCTGCAATCCAAAAGCAGAAAGCAAGATAAGGCAGGGAGTAACAACAGAAATTGTAGGTCAGGGAGGGCGAACACTTGGACCAATCTATGAAGGTCATCTGGCGGATTTAAATCAATATACTCGCTCGTATGTTCAAAATATAAATGAGGAAAATTATTGGAACTGGAAAACACAAGCTGATTTCATTAATATATTAAAGGAAAAAAAGATATCGGTAAATATAGCATCATTGGTAGGATATGGTTCTATTAGAATTGCTGTTATGGGCTTTGAAAAAAGAGAACCAACAGTTGCGGAAATGGAAAAAATGAAGTTTATTCTTGAAGAAGAATTATCAAATGGAATACATGGATTGTCTTTAGGATTGGATAATTATCCTGGTTCTCTTGCAACAATGGAAGAGCTTATTGATATGGCTAAGATAGTAAAGAAATATAATGGTATATGCTCTATACATATGAGAGAAGAGGGTTATCATTTAATCCAATCAATAAATGAAGTATTAGAAATAGGTGAAAAATCTGGTGTTAAACTGCAAATATCTCATTTAAAAGCTGCCCATCCACAAAACTGGGGCAAAGTAAAGGATTCAATAAGTATCATAAGCAAGGCCAAGCAAGGGGGCATGGATGTTGACTATGATGTATATCCCTATACATACTATGAAAGTGTTCTAAGTGATGTACTGCCAACCTGGATTAGGCAATTTAGCCCTGAAAGAATTGCGAATTTGCTGAAAGAGGAGGATATTAGAAAGAATGTAATAAACGACATGTTGGATATGGATAGTAGTTGGGGGACTATCAAAGATTTTCTTATATGAATTTTCAAAAGAGTATGGTAAGAATTTTAATGAAATTGATATGGAGGCAATGCATATATTGCTCAATCATACATGGAATGGTAACGTTCGCGAACTGAAAAATGTAATAGAAAGGTCAGTAGTTATGGCAAAGAAAAACGAAGAAATATTAATGAAAAATCATTTGCCAATTGAAATATGTAAAGATAAAAACTTTACTGAATTACAGGGAAAAACAGAAATAACCTTAAAAAAATATGAAAAAATACTAATAATTTATACCTTAAATAAGACAGGGGGTAATAAAACTAAAGCGGCTGAAATTTTAGATATTAAACGGCAAACATTATATAATAAAATGAAAGAATATGATATATCTCTTATTTAGTCAGATAAATATGCCCCTAAGGACGCCTCTACAATATCATAAAGAGTCCCATATATTGGACAAATGTAAGCCACTATTGAAATCAATATATCTGAATGTATAAATAAAAGAATGATGCTATTTTCATATATAGTATATCTAACCAATATACTATATATGTGACTATTATAACTCGCACATATCAATTATTTATGAGGTGTTTAATGAATTCAATAAATGTGTTAAAGTACAAAGATGAATTGCCGGAGAATACTATTTCAAAGATAAAAAATATATTGAATAACTTGGGATTAATTCCAATAGAATCAGATTGGAAAAATTCAGCAAAGGACTTTTTTTCTTTAAGTGTGTCAATAAAAGGCACTAATATATCTACAAATGGGAAAGGTACCACTGCTATTTTTGCAACTGCAAGTGCCTATGCTGAACTTATGGAGAGATTGCAGAATCAGTCTTTTTTTAGACTATCGCAAGACTTGAGTTCAGAGGCGTTTTCATACGAAAGTTTTTACTATGCTCCGGATGAAAAGTATATGAGCATAGATGATGTATTAAATAGTGAAGATGATTGGGTTAAGATACAAATGAGTAAAGTGCGCAGAGATATTGACAAGAATGAGCTTTTAAAAAAGTGGAAGAAATTATCCTTTGAAGATGTACTTTCAGATTTTGTAGCTTTACCATATTTGAACTTATTTAGTAATAGACTTTCTTATATACCGGTGAAGATGATTTCTAAGATGTACATGTCAAATGGAATGTGTGCTGGAAACTCAAAGGAAGAAGCGTTGGTACAAGGTTTATCTGAAGTGTTTGAGAGAGTTGCAAACAGAATTATTTTACTAAATAAAATGGTTCCACCCACTGTACCTCGTGAGTATATAAAAAACTTTCCAAGAATTGATAGAATGATAATGGAACTTGAAAATTCAGGTAACTATCAAGTAATTGTTAAAGATTGCTCTCTCGGAAAAATGTATCCAGTAGTTGGCGTAATATTAATTAACAAAATGGATCAAACATATTTTGTTAAATTCGGTTCTCATCCAATAGTTGAAATAGCTCTTGAGAGAACCCTTACAGAACTACTTCAGGGACAAGACATTAGATTTATGAGAGGTGTTAAGGAATTTTCCTATAAAAATACTATAGATAGTGAAAAAAACAATCTCATAGGAATACTTGTTAACGGCTCGGGTTATTACCCTTCTGAATTTTTCAGTAGCAATTTCAGCTATGAATTTAAGCCTTTTGAAAATTTACAAGGATGGAGTAATAAAGAACTTTTATCTTATTTGCTAAATATCTTGAAAAGTGAAGGCTACAACATATTCGCACGAGACGTCTCTTATTTAGGGTTTCCTAGTTTTCATATTATTGTTCCTGGTTTTAGTGAAGTTGAGAATATTGATGATATTGAATCATTAGATGAATATGCAGGTTATGTTAGCTTAAAGAAAATGATGAGAAATGTGAATAGTGTATCAGATGAAGAACTTACGGAAAATATGAATTATATAAAAAATTATAAAATTGGTGGACTTACTCCTGTAGCTCAATTTATAAGCCTACACACAAAGGGTGATTTTCCTTGGTTTTATTCAAGTATTGATCTTTTTAAGGTGGCAGCGTACTATAAGTTTGGTGATTTTGTAAATGCCTATAAGATTTTTGATGACTTTCTTAAAAATATTGATCAAGCTACTGCAGATAGAGAACTTTTCATATACTATAAATGTGTAAGGGATTATATAGGAACACAGATTGATAATTTATCAGTAAAGGAGAGTATTAGTTTACTTGAGGTATTTTATCCTATAAGTATGATTAAAAAAGTTTATTATCAGTTTGAAAATCATGAACTCATTTTTAAACACTTTGGATATATGAATTGTTGGAATTGTGAGGAATGTGATGTTAAAGATAAATGCTCATATAAAGAAATAGAAAAAGTATATAAAATATTAAAACACCAATATGCTGTAAATCCAGTAAATCAACTTAATTTAAAAAACAATTAACTAACAATGACCAATACTGCGGCAACAGTATTGGTCATTGTTAGTTAGTCTTCTTCTTATTTCTCTTTCATAGGCGTCTTGCTTGTCATAGGCGCCATTGGACACATAGCTTTCATGCCATTCATAGGGCTCATGGAATTCATACCATTCATAGCTTTCATGCCATTCATAGGGCTCATGGAATTCATACCATTCATAGCGTTCATGCCATTCATAGGGCTCATGGAATTCATACCATTCATAGCGTTCATGCCATTCATAGGGCTCATGGAATTCATACCATCCATAGCGTTCATACCACTCATAGGGCTCATGGAATTCATGCCATTCATAGTGTTCATACTATTCATAGCTTTCATGATATTCATTTCGTCCCTAGAATTCATACCATTCATGTCTATTACATCATCTTCCATTGGATAAGTATCTTCTATTCTGTACATAGGACCATACTCCATTATTACACCTCTACTTTAAAATCTTATTCGTTGTTATATTATGTGGAATTATAATTATTGTTACAAAGTAATAGCGCTTGGTTTGCTTGAAAATGCGAAAGATTAGGGACTGTTTTTGAAGTTCCATACACTTGGGTGCAGCAGCTTTAAAATGTAAGCAGGTTTCCATAAAATCCTTCCATTTATGATATAATCACTGTAAGATAACTTTTAGTGATAAATATAAACGATGTAACACATATGTCTACTATTCCTAAACATACAACATAAATTAAAAATATTATTAGAGCTAGCTAAAAAAATGAAATTTAGCTGCTCTTTTTAAGTAGATAAATCTTTATAATAGAGAGGTAGATAAGAATTAATAACATCAGATTAAAAGAAGAAATTCAAAAATTAATATTGTAATATTGTAGATTCGAAGAAGATGGTTTAACTAAAAGAATTGTTTAAAAGGTGGCGTTAAAATGATTGATACAAGGTGGCGTGGAAGATTTGAGCCTATGTTTAATTTTCTGGCGAGAATTTTAGTTAGGTTAAAAATTAAACCCAATGCCATAACAATAGTAGCTTTTGCGATAGGTTTGTTTTCGGCTATATTTATAGGATTTAATAAACCCATAGTAGCCCTAATTTTATTATGGATTTCCGGTCTTTTGGATGCTCTAGATGGAAGCGTAGCAAGGATTACAGGCAAATCTTCCCCGCAAGGTGCTTACATGGATCTTATTTTTGACAGAATGGTAGAAGCTTTTATTATTCTTGGCTTCACCATCCTTGCTCCCACAAATTACATTGCCTACATTTTGTTCTATATTTCAGTAATCTTCAATTTTACAACATTCATTGTAGCTGGAGCATTATTTAAGAATGCTTCTGAAAAAAGCATGCATTATGATACTGGAATAGCAGAGAGAACTGAGACATTTATAGTGTTCTCTCTAATGTTAATATTTACAAATCATATAGCTATAATACTTATGGTATTTAATGCTATTATATTTATAACTGGAATTATAAGATTTTATAAAGTAATTAAATATAGTAAAATGTCAAACTAATTTACTAGTATTAATGTATAGCCAGCTAAAAGGAGAGAGAAAACCATGAGAATTAGAAAAATTTCAGTAATATTCCTTGCTCTTGTCATGCTTTCAGGGTGTTCTTCCAATAAATCCTTAAGTAGTACCCAGGAAAAATTTACTTCATGGGAAAATGTAGAGAATCAAGGTAAAAACAAAGAGGCCACAATTTTAATGTGGGGTGGAAATGATAGCATCAACAAATACATGGATAGTTTTGTGGCTCAAAATGTGAAGGAGATGTACGGAATAACACTTAAAAGAGTGCCCATGAATGCGCCTGAGTTTATCACAAAACTTCTAAATGAGAAAAAAGGTAGCGTAAATCAAGGGACAGCAGATTTAATATGGGTAAGCGGAGAAAATTTTAGGACTGCAAAGCAAGGCGAGCTTATATGGGGACCCTTCACTGAACTTTTGCCAAATCTAAAGAAGTATTATGATGAAAATGCAGATGATTTAAAGTTTGATACTGGTGTTCCAATAGAAGGTTCTGAAGCCATATGGGGTAGAGCTCAGCTTGTACTGACTTATGATTCTAAAGTAGTTCCTGCTGCCCCGAAAAACTTCAAGGAATTAATGGAATGGGTTAAAAAGAATCCTGGAAAATTTACATACCCAAAGTTTCCCGATGATTTTGTGGGCGTATCCTTTATTAGAACTGCTTACTATGAGCTTACGGGGAAAAGCGATGTTTTCCAAAAGGATATGACAAAGGAGGAATTCCAACAGATTTCAAAACCTGTGGTTGCTTATTTTAAAGAAATGAACCAGTACCTGTGGAGAGAAGGAAAGGCATTCCCTGCTACGCAAGCTCTACAGGATGAGTTTTTTAAAAATGGCGAAATTTCTATGACCATGGGCTTTGAAATAGGTAAAACCGCAGGGCTTGTAAAAAAAGGAGAGTATCCGGAAACAGTAAAAAGCTTTGTTTTTGACACCGGAACTATAGGAAATTCGCATTACCTTGCCGTGCCTTACAATTCGCCAAATAAGGCAGCTGCACTACTTGTAATTGATTTTCTAGAAAGTCCAAAAGCTCAAATAGAAAAATTGAAAGCCGAGGTCTGGGGAGATATGCCAGCCTTAGATGTAAGTAAGCTAAGTGATGATCAAAATATGGAACTTAAAGATGCAGAGGCGGGTCCGGGTGCACTTTCAATTAAAGAACTATCAATGCATAGACTTCCAGAAATGAAATCTCAATATATCGACTGGATCAAGGAAATATGGATAAGTGAAATCGGAGGAAAATAATGCATTTTAAGAGGATTACACCCTATGCACTTTTAGCACCTATTTTGATACTTTATATTTTACTGATTGGTGGTGGACTTATAGAAACTGTAAAGGAAAGCATGGGTTATATCCCTGTTTTGGGATTTAATACTTTTAACCTGGATAGTTACAAGGAAATTTTCAGGCAAAATAGCTTCCTTAGAGATATGCTGTACTCTGTCTATATAGCTGGAACGGCGACAATTTTATCTACTTTTCTTGGAATCATCATTACCTATTGTTTTGTGACATCAAGAAATTCACGTGTCAAGGTTATAGTTAAGAAAATCTTGCAGATGGGGCTGATTATACCCTATCTTTATGTGGTTTTTCTAGCAATGCTAACTCTAAGTCAAACAGGATTTGTTTCTAGGCTTATGTACAATATAGGAGTACTGAAGGATTTGAAAAGCTTTCCAGAACTTATTTTTGACAGGAGGGGACTGGGCATAATATGGGTGTATGTTTTCAAAGGCACGCCATTTATAGCGTTATTTGTACTTAATGTCATGTCCAAAATCAGTAGCACATATGAAGATGTTGCAAAATCTTTGAGTGCTAGTGGACTCACTATCCTCCGCAAAATTTATATACCTCTAAGCTCCGGAGCAATAATATGGTCATCCTGTATTGTATTTGCATATGCACTAGGCTCCTTTGAGGTCCCATATTTGTTAGGAAGTATTTCACCAGTAGCTCTGTCATCAAGACTTTATAGCTTATTCATTAACCCTGACCTAAATGCGCTTCCAAAAGGCATGGCAATGAACGT
>JBLHPD010000072.1:0-21260 GCA_047624165.1 Clostridium sp.
ATCCAAAATATTCACCACCAGTCAAATCATATTTTTAATCTATCTGATGTTTATATTCGACGTTGTATAACCAAAACCCTTTTGCCAATATAAGAAAATTATTAATTTGCAATGGCTGAGTAGTAACTGTTTTTATAACTGCTTGCGATATGCCTATAATAAATTTAGGTTATATAAAGTAATTTCACATGTTTTTATAATGAATCCACGAAACCAGGGAATACTATTTGTAAAAAGAAAGTTGGTGCTGTGGAAACATGATAAATTTAAAACTGAGGATGAAAAAACTAGCTATCACAACTTTATTGTTAATTACTATTTGCATCACTTGTGGCTTTGCATTAAAAGTGAGTTCAGCCGACAAAAGCATAGAAACATTTAAATTTCAGGATATTGCAATTAAAAAAGCTCCAGACATTAAAATTATGAATGTTGTTGTAGTACGAAAAAATGAATTGCTTTTGGTTTCCACAAATGATAAAGATAAAAATATAACATTAGATAGTGGTGGCATCTTTTCTCACCCACTTATATCTCCTGATAAAAGCCAGGTTTCATACCTTAAGGATAATGTTTTATATGTTACAACGAATAAACTAGAGCACATAAAAATAGCTGACAATACGCCTGGATTGTCATTTGCGTGGCAGTTATCATTTGTTTGGCAAGATAAAAATACTTTACTTTACTCCCCCACATCAGGAGGCTTATATTTTTATGATGTTATAAATAAAGTTCATAAACCTTATCTTCAGCATGAATTTAATTACCAGAATATCACTTTAGATAGTAGTGGAAGAATATATGCTGAGAAGTACCTTTTCTATAAAAAGAATGGATCTGATTATATCAAGGATTATGGAGTACTATTCTTTGATCCAATTACAAAAGAAGAAAGAATAGTTATAAAATCAATACCAACTAAAATAGACACAGGTGGAGATTTAGGCATGTACCCCATAATAACCGGTATATCGAATGATGATAAGTATTTGTATATCTGGAAGCATCCACATGCAGGCTCCGCAGCCACAGATGGAGTTGATCTCGCAGTATATGATATTTGGAGTAATAAATTAATAGAATACACGAATCCACCCATGTTTTCACTACACTATAGTGATAATATATCTCCAAATCCTAAAAACAGCAGGAACTTAGCATTAATCTTGGGTGGCGGGAGAGAGATGGATATCAACAAAAATTTAGTTTTATTAGATATTTTAACCGGCAAAATTCAGTCCTTGTCTCCAAATGGAGAAGCAGCCATGACCCCTTATTTCGCCAGTGATGGAAAGAGCATTTTGTATTCATCCTCTAAAGAACAAAAAGAAGGAATTGGCGGCTTAAATCAATGGTTTTTCAATGGAAATCACCATATATTTACAATTGATACAACTACAAAGCAAATAAAACAACTTACAAATAACAAAAATTATTTTGATTTTTCACCAAGATACATGGCTAACAATGTCATCCTGTTTTTCCGAAGTGATAAAACTGAAAATGACAATGTGTCCATTTGAAAATATACTAATGGACTCGAAACAATGCTTGCAGATGGCTTAATATTTTATGATGATATGAAATATCCCATTCAGAACTATTATGGTCATTATAATACTAGTCTATATACTGATATAAAATAAAAGCCATAAAATGCGTTAGGAAGATAAAATAATTTCATCTTCCTAACGCATTAATGTTATCTTACCACAACTGAAACACCATCTGGTATTACTGATATTGTTGCATCATCTCCCTTAATCTCAAAAGCTCTTTTAAGTGCTTCTTCAAAGGTAGCTGCATGCTCCATATGCATTTTCTTTATCATTTCAGGGTCACACATATCTGTAACAAAAATCACGGTAAACTTATCGAGTATTCGTGCAAGAATCTGAAATTCCCATTGATCTGGCGCTGTATCATTTCTTCCTACTTTAATTACTCTATCAAGAACTTCTCTTGGGCTACTTGCATTTGCAATATTGTCATAGAAGGACTGACCTCCATGACCATCATTACAAGCAGACACCATAATTATAACTCCACCGTCCTTGCAAGTTGCTTCAGCTGCTGTCATACCTTTAACAGACTGATAAATATTTTGGTCTAGTGGATATCCTCCATTAGTTGATATAGCAATGTCTGCTTTAACAGCTTTTACCGATGCAAGTTCCATTACAAATTTACACCCTTTCGCATGTGCGAGTTCACTATCTCCGGCAAATGCATTTATGACATTCTTTTCACTGTCAATAACAACATTTAATATGAATGCTAGCTTTGCCTCTTTAGCAGCGTATAACATGTCTCTATGAATTGGGTTATTTAGAAGAATTCCAGACCTAGCGTATTCACTTGCTATAAATTCTGAGCAATGATTTGCCATAACTGTCTTTGCTGATGCCACTCCAGGAAGAACACTCTTCCTTCCTCCAGAAAATCCTGCAAAGAAGTGTGGTTCTATAAACCCTTCTGAAATTAAAAGTTCAGCTTCCATTGCTAACTTATTTAGGAGTAGCTCTCCACCTGATGGAAGAGTTCCTACGCTAACCATACTGCTATAGTCCTCTGATATATGATTTATTATAACTTCATTATCTACAATTTCCTGTCCAAATTTACTTACCATTTCTTCCTTTGTAGTAGGCCTATGAAAACCTGTAGCAATTAATATTGTTATATCAATTTTAGGATTTGCACTTCTAATCCTGGAAAGTAATATTGGCAGTGTTACTTTACTTGGTACAGGTCTTGTGTGGTCACTAGTTATTAATACTAAGTTTTTGACCCCTTTAACTAACTCTTCTAATTTTGCACTTCCAATAGGGTTATCCAGTGCCTTATTAACAATTTCCTGCTGAGTGCTTTCTACTTTAAAGGCATGAGCTTTTGATTCTAAAATTGCTACCAAATTTTTGTTTGGGATTTTAATTTCCAAAAACTGTTTTGAATATGGTATTTTGATTTTAGTCATTTAAATTCCTCCCTTTTAAAATAGTTAAGAGATTAGACCTATATATTATTTAACACCCATCCATCCAGAAATCACCATCATTTGAACTTCTGATGTTCCTTCATAAATTTCTGTTATTTTTGCATCACGCATCATTCTTTCAATTGGATAATCACTTGAATATCCATATCCACCAAATAATTGTAAACAACGTCTTGTTACATCGCTGGCATTTCTAGAAGCAACTAATTTTGCCATAGCAGCTAAATGTGAAAATTTTTCATGATTATCCTTTGCACATGCAGCTTGATATACTAAAAGTTTTGAAGCTTCTGTATTTGCACGCATTTGAGCAAGTTCAAATTGTGTGTTTTGGAATTTTGAAATAGTGCGCCCAAATTGAACACGTTCATTAACATATTTTATAGTTTCTTCTATTGCACCTTCTGCAATACCAAGAGCTTGCGCTGCAACACCAATACGGCCTCCATCAAGAGTTGCCATTGCAAGGCTAAATCCTTTACCTTCTACTCCTAAAAGATTTTCCTTTGGAACTATGCAATTATCAAAGAATAATTCACATGTAGAAGATCCCCTAATTCCCATCTTTAATTCATGAGTTCCAACAGTAAAACCAGGGAAATCTTTTTCAACGATAAATGCTGAAATACCCTTTGTTCCCTTACTCTTATCTGTCATAGCTAAAATAATATATATGTCTGCAAATCCTGCATTAGTAATAAATATCTTGCTGCCATTTAATACATAATGGTCTCCGACCAGTACTGCTGTTGTCTTTTGCATAGAAGCATCAGTTCCAGCAGAAGGTTCTGTTAATCCGAAGGCACCTAATTTTTCACCTGAAGCAAGTGGTTTTAAATATTTCTCTTTTTGCTTCTCTGTACCATATGTGTAAATTGGTGTTGCACAAAGACTTGTATGTGCTGAAACAATAACGCCTGTTGTTGCACAACATTTAGATAATTCTTCTACACATTGTATGTAACTTAATGTATCCATTCCAGCTCCACCGAATTCTTCAGGAAACGGAATTCCAAGCAAGCCCATTTCAGCCATTTTTGCTACATTTTCTTCTGGGAAGCGCATATTTTCATCAACTTCTTTTGCGATTGGTTTTACCTCATTTTCTGCAAAATCGCGATACATTTCTTGTAGTTGCTTACTATCTTCATCTTGTTTAAAATTCATATCAATTCCCTACCTTTCTTTTTTTTATGCGTGTTTGTCAATTGTGTTTTACTAGTTGGCATCATCTATTGGACAGCATACTTTACCTGGATTCATAATAGTATTCGGATCAAAAGTTTTTTTAATACCTTTCATGAGTTCCATATTTATTCCTCCAACGCACTCTGCTAAATAGCTGATCTTTCCACTACCAATTCCATGTTCTCCTGAAACAAGTCCGCCACAATCTATTGCTTCTTTATAAATAATATCAAAGAATTTCTCAACTCTTACTTTAAATTCCGCTTCTTCTAAATCATTACTACATTGATATATGTGAAGATTTCCATCTCCTGCATGTCCAAAACTTCTAATAGTTAAACCACACTCTTCGCCAGTTTTATTTGCAAAAGCAAGATAAGAAGCAATTTTATTTATTGGAACCACTACATCACATTCATCTAATAATTTTGTTTCTGCCGTAATTGCTTCTAAGAAACTAGAACGTGCAGCCCATGCATCTTTAATTTTTGCAGGTGTATCAGCTACAAGAACATCAATTGCTCCTGCTTCTAATACTATTTCACTCGCTTGTTCAATAAGATTATTTAATTCATCTTCATTAGTTGCATCTATAGTAACAAGTAAATAAGCATTTGCAGTTACTCCATCAACTACTTGAGGGAATACGCTCTTTCCAATAAATCTTTCACTAGATAAAACAATTTCTCTTTCCATAAATTCCAATGCTTGTGGATTCATGTGTTCCATTTTAAATTTAGGAACAGCAGAAATACAATCATCTAGATTTTCAAAAGGAATAATTAAACTTGCCATTTCCTTTGGTGCTATAATGGTTTTCAAAGTAAGTTCTGTAATAATTCCAAGGGTACCTTCTGAACCAATCATTAAATTCAAAAGACTGTAACCTGAACTTGTTTTTGATACTGTAGCTCCGAACTTAGTAATTTCTCCTGATGGAAGAACAACTGTCATTGCACGTACATAATCACGTGTTGCGCCATATTTAACAGCTCTCATTCCACCAGCATTTGTTGAAACGTTTCCACCTAAACAAGCGGACTTTTCACCAGGATCTGGAGCATATAATAATCCTTGTTTTGCACAATCCTCTGCAAGATCCTTTAACAAAATACCTGCTTGAACATGAACAACAAAATTTTGTAAGTCATAAGAAAGTATTTTATTCATCTTTGAAAGATCAATTAAAACTCCTCCGAGTAGTGGAACTGCTCCTCCTACAAGTCCTGTTCCTGCTCCTCTTGGAGTTACTGGTATCTTATTTTCATTACATATTTTTACTACTGCAGCAACTTCCTCAGTAGATCGTGCCACTAATACAACTTGTGGAGCTTTTTTACCATAAATAGGCATTTCATCATGAGAATAATCATCATTGATATCATCACCTGTTAAAATATGTCCTGGAGCTGCCTCCTGTAATTGTAATATTAATTCTTCATTCAACTGATTATACTTAGCCATAATAGTCCTTCCTTTCTTATATTATTATTACTCTATAATGTTCCTGTAACCTGTTTTACACATAGCAGTTTTTTGATATAATCATTTTATATAAATGGAATCTACTATATTAACAAAAAACCTTTACTTTGCTTTTACTTTCTTCATTTCTTCAATCATAACTGGAAGAATTTCAAGCACATTTCCAATAATACCTATATCTGCGATGTCAAAAATTGAAGCTTCTTCATCTTTATTAATTGCTACAATATACTTAGAACCTGACATTCCAGATGTATGTTGTGTTGCTCCAGAAATACCACATGCAAAATAAAGTTTTGGTGCTACAATCTTTCCTGATTGTCCAACTTGGTGTGTACGACAAACCCAATCACTCTCAATTGCTGGTCTTGTTGCACCTACTACACCACCAAGTACACGTGCTAATTCTTCAACAAGCCCAAAATTCTCTATACTTCCCATTCCACGTCCACCAGAAATAATAACTTGTGCTTCTTCTAAATTAACAGATTCACACATTTCTTTTATCGAATCAACAATTTTTGCCTTAATAGCACTAGCTGGAATTTCTACTTTTTTCTCTATAACGCCTGCGTTTGAACTAACCTCCGGCTTTGAATAACTTCCTTTTCTAACTGTTACTACGGCTGTGCCTTCTACTTCAAGGTGTTCTAAAATTGTTCCACCATAAGCTGGCCTTGTGTATATAACTTTACCATCAGTTTTATTCATTCCTATTATGTCACTTACACATCCGAGGTTCATACGTCCTGCAATACGTGGTGCAATATCTTTAGACAATGCTGTATTTGCAAGCAGTACAATATCTGGCTTTTGCTGCCTAACAGTTTCTGATAATACTTCTGTCAAAGTATCGCAGTCTGTAGCAGTTTCTGTAAAAATAACTGGAATTCCAAAAGTTGCTACAGTATCTGCCGCAACTCTGTTACCTACTATAAGAGCTGCTGCCTCTGCATCTAACGTTTTTACTGCACTAATCAATTCAAGGCTTGCGCCTAATACTTTTTCTCCATCTGTTTCAATAAACAATAACACTTTCATACTTTCGTTTTCCCCCTTATTTAGATTGTCTTATCTTTTTTCATTTGCTCAATAGCAGCACTTACTGCTAGCGCCGCATCTTTTTCCTCAATTCTGATACCAGCCTCTTTCTTAGGAGGCTGCACATATTCAATTAAGCGGACTTTTGCCTTTTTCACCTCTCCAATTTCTGCTGCGCAGTAAGTTGGAATGATTGCCTTACGGCTTGCCATCTTAGTTCTAATAGTAGGATAACGTGGATCATAATTTGGTTTGCTTACTGTTACTACAGCTGGAGATTCTAAAGAAACTATATTATATCCTTCTTCAGTTTCTTGATTAACTTCCATGACATCATCTTTCAAATTGATTTCAATTGCGCTACTAACAAAGCCTGTCTCCATTTTTTCTGCAAGCATTGCTCCTACCTGACCAGTAATTTCATCTGTGGATTCCTTTCCACAAAGAATTAAATCAAATTTTTCACCTTTATCTTTTTCAATTTTATGAATAGCATCTGCTAAAACCTCAGCTGTTCCACTAGCGTCTAAATCTGCATATAAAGCATCTTTTGCAAAAAATGCTTCTTTAGCTCCTACAGCAAGACAATTTTTTAATGTATTTATAGAATCATCTGCTCCAACAGTTAATACACTAACATCTCCTCCATTAGATTCCACAAAACGAACTGCGAGTTCTAAAGCATATGTGTCAAATGCATTTGCTACCATAGTGACTCCATTCAAATTAGGTTTTTTTGTCTTATTATCCAAATGGATCTCAATAGAATCATCTGGAACTTGTTTTACACATAACATGATTTTCATACTTTCCCTCTCCTTTATACTTTTACTTTATTAAACTGTTTTTTTGATAGAATCATTACGTATTTAATTAATTCTTTTAATGTAATTTTCATGCAACCTATTATAATATTATAATAGGTTAGGCATGAAGAACTTAACTAGTCATTAATACCCCCCTAGATTGTAAAATATTTCGCTCCAAAATATACAATTAATCCAAGTATTACTACATACGCTAAGCAGAATTTTAAAGTAGCCTTTAATATCTTACCTTCTGCTCCTACAATTCCAGTTGCAGCTGTGGCAACGGCAATGCTTTGAGGTGAAATCATTTTACCTGCGGTAGCTCCACCAGTATTAGCAGCCGCTAGCCAATAAGGACTCATGTGTAAATTTTTTGCGACTTCAACTTGAAGTGGTCCGAAAAGTACATTAGATGATGTATCACTACCAGTTACAAATGTACCTAGTGCACCTATAATTGGAGCAATTAGGGGATAAAAACTTCCAGTTCCTGCAACTAATACTACAGCAATAGATGTTATCATTCCGCTATAGCTCATTACCTTTGCAAGAGCTACTATAGAAACTATAGTAATTGCCGTTTTACTCATTTGCGTGCAAGTATCCGTAAATACTTTTATTATTTCTTTAAACTTAGCTCCTTGAATAAGCCCACCTATAAACGTGGCAAGAATTATAAGTGTACCAGGATTAGCAATCCAGGTAAATGTACTAATTTTAGCATGTGGGCCAGTAAATATTTGAACAGAGGTTTTTATAGCAGATAATGGTTTATTAATCGCTGGAACCAGCGAGCTTGTAATTAGTATAAAAGTTAGAATTAATATAAATGGTACCCAAGCTATTAACGCTTGTTTTAAAGATACCTCAACTTTATCTTTTGCTGCAGTTTTTTTATAAAATATTTTAGCTATTACAACTGTTACAATAATACATAATATTGAACCTATTAGTGCTGGCAGTTCAGGTCCAACATATTTTGCAATTAGAAGTTCTGGCAATGCAAAAGCTAGTCCCGATGCAAGAGAAATAAACACAACCCCCTTTATTGCCTTTACACTTTTACCTGTAAGCATTACTAAAGCTAATGGTACAAGTACAATTAATACAAATAATTGTATTCCAACTGCATAACCCAAAATGACGGGATCAATTCCTGCGACCTTTGCCAATGTTATTACAGGTAGTCCTATTGCCCCAAAAGCTGTTGGTGTTGTATTTGCAATAAGACATATTATTGCCGCAAATACTGGATTAAAGCCAAGTGCGGCTAAAATACTTGCGGGTATTGCAACTGCTGTACCAAAACCTGCAATTGCTTCAAGAAAACCACCAAAACCCCAGGCAACTATTAAAACTAGTATTCTCCTATCAGTTGTTATTCCTGTCATCATATCCTTTATTACATCCATACTTTTTGTATGAATAGAAAGGTTGTAAGTAAATACAGCTGCTATTATTACAACAATTATTGGCCATATTGCCATTGCTGCACCATCTAGCGTTGCTGTAAGAGCTTGACCTATTGGCATCTTCCAAACTAAGATTGCAAGTACCACTGTAATTACAAGTGTAATTGAGCATGTTTTATGTCCTGGCATTTTCAATACACCTAGGGACACCATAAGCCATATGATCGGGATAAGTGCTATGAAAAATAATAAATAATTATTCATCTTTTACTACCTCCTCTATTTAGTAATGCTAGTTACAAAACTGAAACCGACTATATGAAAGTATAATTTATCGCCAACATCTTTAAAAAACATTGGCGGTAAATTTATTTTACTGACAAACTTTTCCTGGATTTAATATATTTTTTGGATCAAACGCAAATTTTATATTTTTCATAAGGTCTATATATACAGGCCCTAATTGTTCTAGCATATATGCTTTCTTAGCAAATCCAATTCCATGTTCTCCAGAAACTAAGCCTTTTAACTGCCTTGATTTACTATACATTGCTTCAAATACTTCAGCAATCTTAACTTCCCATGCTTCATCTGTAAGTTCATCTTTTAATACATACACATGTAAGTTACCATCACCTGCATGTCCAAAGCTTCTTATTCTTACATCAAACTGCTTTTGAAGTTCATTAGTATACTTAATAAATTCAGCTACTTTATTCCTTGGAACAACAACATCACATTCATCCATATCAGTTGTTGTTGCTTTAACAGCTTCAAGAAAAGCTCCTCTTGCAGACCAAACAGCTTCTTTACGCTCATCTGTATCAGTTATAAATACATCAAGAGCTCCCTCCTCAAGGCAAATATTAGCTACACTTTCATAAGCTCTTTCTATTTCTTCTATGCTATTACCATCAAAAGTTAATAAAAGGTATGCATCTGATGAATTATCAGGGAATTTTTTCCCTAGGAACTCTTCAGCAGCAATAATAACTTCTCTTTGCATAAATTCTATAGCCGTTGGCGCTGCTTTTGATTTAACTATCAGTGGAACTGTATTTATTGCCATATCAAGATTAGGGAAAGGTATTAAAAGTGATACAGCCTTCTTAGGCAGTGGTATAAGTTTTAATATAATTTTTGTAACTATCCCGAGTGTTCCTTCAGCCCCGCAGATCATGTCTTTTATGCTGTAACCAGTAGAATTCTTAACTACTTTTCCTCCAACATTAAGTATTTCTCCACTAGGTAGCACTACTTCAAGCCCTCTTATGTAATCCCTAGTTACTCCGTACTTAACAGCCCTCATTCCACCTGCATTAGTGCTTATGTTACCACCAATTGTAGCAGATTTCTCACCTGGATCTGGCGGATAAAATAAATCAAACTCTTCAACATATTTGCTTATCTCCATTAAAAGTACACCCGGTTCAAGAGTTAGCATTAAATTTTCTTCATCAATTTCAAGTATTTTATTCATTTTGGACATATTTATCATAATTCCACCGTAAATTGGAACTGATGCTCCCACAAGTCCTGTTCCTGACCCTCTTGCTACAACTGGAATCATGTTTTCATTTGCATACTTCATAATCTTTGCCACTTCGCTAGTTTCAAGAACTTCAACTAACACGTCTGGCATTTTACTTATTCCACCCATCTCATCATGGCTGAAATCATCATTTATTTCCTCACCCGTAAACACTCTATCATTACCCAATATTGACACTAAAAACTCTATATCTCTAGCATCAAGTTTTTTGTAATCCATAATATTACCTCCTTCATTCTTAAATTAATGTATAAAGTATTAGCGTACACAATACTCTGCTCCTGAATTTTTAATATCTTGGATCAATTGAGGTACTATTTCATAAATATCTCCAACTATCCCATAATGAGCTACATTAAATATAGAAGCAGTTGCATCAGTATTTACTGCAAATATACGCTCTGAACTATTCATTCCAGCCGTAAACTGAACTGCACCAGAAATTCCAAGAGTTATTATTAGCTTTGGCTTAACCGTTCTTCCAGAAAGACCGATTTGTTTTTTAGCACTAATCCAACCTGTTTCAATTAATCGTCTTGTCCCAGCAATTTGGGCGTGAAGAAGGTCTGCTAGTTCCTCAATCATAGCCATGTCTTTTTCTGTCTTTAATGCTCTACCAACTGCAATGATTACTTCTGCATCTGAAATATTTTCTTCCATTTCTTTTTTAGTAACCTTTAATACTTCAATCTTTGAAGCTAATTTTGCTATGTCTATTTCACAACTCGTAATTTTACCTTTTGGAGCGCAAAGTTTTTCAGGGGCGTTCATAACTTTATATCTTACTGTTGACATTTGAGGTCTATTATTAGGACAACAAATTTGAGCCATAATATTACCACCAAAAGCTGGTCTTATCTGTACAAGGTCTGTATTTTCTTTCATTTTAAGTATGGTACAGTCAGCTGTGAGTCCTGTTTTAAACCTTGCAGCTAGTCTTGGAGCAAGAGATCTACCTATAGTTGTAGCTCCAACCAGTATGGATGATGGCTTTACCTTATTTACAAAATCTTCAAAGGCAGCAGTATAAGGTTCTATCCTAAAATCTTTAAGTTCCTGGTAATCGTATACAAAAACCTCATCAACTCCGTATTGAAGTAGTTCCTGTGCTTTATTCTTTATATCATTACCAATAAACACACAATATACTGGAAAGTTAACAACTGCAGCAAGCTCTCTTGCTTTTCCTATAAGCTCCATTGTTACAGGATGTATAACTCCGTCCACATGATCCACATATACTGCTATACCCTTCCATAAGCTTTTATCAACCTCTAGCTTTTCTGTTTCAACAAATTCCATTACCCCAGCCGGACCTTTTTTAACACAAATCATACACATTTTACAACCTGCATTAACTTCAATTTTTCCGTCATTGTCTTCTATAGCGCCAAAGGGGCAAACTTTTATTAATTCCACAATGTTTGATTCATTTACTTTCTCCTGGTTACAAATTAATTTACTCATTAGAATCCCACCCTTCTTTATACAAATTTTAACTCTTTAAGTTTTGCAGCCATTTTTAAACTAAGCTCTGCACCACTACCAGTCCATGTTTCGCGATCATTATTAACATCTGGTGGGAATATTCTCTCAACTTGCGTTGGTGAACCATTCAGACCATATTTATTTTCATCTTTATCTTCAAAATCCTTTAATGATATCATTCTTATTTCCCTATCTTTTGTAACTAGTTTTTGCCTGTATGATGGAAGTCTAGGTTGGTATATATCTTTATCTACAGTTAGAAGACAGGGAAATTGAACCTCTGCTACTTCTATAGTATTTTCCATATCCATTTCTACAATTATTGATTTTTCTTTTATTTCTATTATCTTTAAAACGTTTGCAACATGTGGAATGCTTAAGTATTCAGCCATTTCAGGTCCTACTTGCGCTGTGTCGCCATCTGTTGTCTGCTTTCCACCTAATATAAGATCAAATTCACCCATTTTTTTTATGCCTTGCGATAATGTATGAGATGTGGCAAGAACATCTGCTCCTGCAAACTTTCTATCAGATACGAGTGCACCTTCATCTGCTCCCATCATAAATGCTTCGCGAATAATATCCTTTGCTTGTGGTGGTCCCATAGTTATTACCTTAATTAAACCACCTTGCTTCTCCTTAATTTTAAGCGCTGTCTCTAATGCAAATAAATCAAAAGGATTCATTTTCGAATCTACACCATCTCTTTTTAAAACACCAGTAACTAGATCTACTTCGACTTTTGAAGTTCCTGGAACTTGTTTTATACAAACTAAAATATCCATATATTCTCCTCCTTGTATACAATTAAAATCTAAAAATGCTTTATTGGTAGTATGGTCTGACCACTTATATTTCCATAATATCATACTATTTTGAATATTGATATATTTGTTAATTATTTAACGTTAAGATTTATTTCATTCAAAAAAAAATAAAGATGACAGTAATATTTATTATTACCCTCACCTTTTGCTTTGCATATATTATATAGTTTTAAATCATTTTACTTTATTCATATACTTATTTGCAAAATCTAAATGGTCCCGCATCGCTTGCCTTGCAGCTGCTGAGCTGTGTTTTTCCATAGCTAAATATACTTCATTGTGTTGAGTGAAAAGTATTGGTTTATTTCCTGGCTCTTCTAATATTAGTTTTCTTGCATCCACAATAAAATGATCTACAAGCGTTGAAACTGTTCTAAGGATGTTATATATTAAAATATTACCTGAGCACTCTGCAATCTTGTAATGAAATTCCTTATCAATTTCAGCATTAACATCTTCTTCCTCACAATCCTTTAATTTTTGAGTAATCACCTTTAATTCTTTCAGTTGTACGCTTGTAATCCTCTTCGCTGCGAGACCTGAAGCCTCCACTTCCATGATCTTTCTAAGCTCCCATATCTCTTCTGGATTACTTCCCTCTAACATAAACATAATTGATAGTGGTTCAAATAAATTATCTTGAAAACTTGCTTTTATATAACTACCTTCTCCTTGTCTGCACTCTATAAGTCCAATGACTTCTAATGCCCTAAGTGCTTCACGTATAGAAGTTCTACTTACCTTTAATTGTTCGACCAAATTTCTCTCTGAAGGAAGCTTATCTCCCTTTTTAAGAGTACCTTTATCAATCATTTCTTTTATTTGATCTATTACCTGTTCATAAACTTTTGTGTTCCTTATTGGACTAAACATATTTTTCACTCCTCTAGTATTTAAAACCCATTCATTATACTATAACATAATATTTACATTTTCATAGTATGTTAAATTAAATACAAAGTATCACTCCCATTATACAATTATAGAATTACTTTTCAATGAATCACATAATAAAAACCGACAAGACTCAAAAGATCTTATCGGTTAACCATCTTTTTCAAAGCTGTTAACCATCTTCTTAGAAGATGATATTTAAATATTTATTTTAATTTAAATTTTTGAACCATAATATTTAGTTTTTCTGCTAGTATTGCTTGATTTTGAGAGGCTTTTGTAATTTCCTCAATTGCCATAACAGACTCATTAACACTTTCAAGAATCTCCTCTGAACTAGCAACTGATTCTTCAGCTGTAGCTGATACATTTTCAATTGCTTTTTTAATTTCTGACACAGTTCCATTAACTATATTCATTGATGCCCCAATATCTGTTGATAGCTTATTAAATGATGCGGCATCCTCACCATATTGCTTGCTTGTATCTACAAACAATACATAATCAGGTTTTACTTTCTTATCCATAAAGATTAATACATCTTGAGCATGGTTTGAAAGATTCTTAAATGCTTTCTCAACTTTCCCAGTTACCTCCTGAATCTTTTGAACCGTAGCCGATGAATTCTCTGCTAATTTTTTAACTTCATCAGCAACCACAGCAAATCCCCTACCTTGTTCTCCTGCTCTTGCCGCTTCTATAGCTGCGTTAAGTGCAAGAAGATTTGTCTGACTCGCTATATTTCCTATTTCATCTGCCATTATTTTAACTTCACCAACTACTTTGCCCTCAGCAATTGCATTTAATATACTTTCTTGCTTTTCAAAAAATAATTCATTTGCAGTACTATAACTATTTTCAGCACTTATTCTAACTTTTTGGGACTTTACTTCTATATCATTCGCAATCTTACTTCCATTATTTGCACGTCCGGCAACATCAGCCACATTTTCTGCAATACTTTCTGTGGTTGCATTTACTTCCTGCGTTGTGGCACTTAAATGTTCCGCGCCGAGTGACACTTGTCTTACTGATTCATTGACATTATCCATTTTTGCCGATATTTCTTCTGTTGTAGCTGATAGTTCTTCACTTGTAGCGCTAATGTCAATAGCACTTTCCGATATTTCAATAATTAATGTTTTTAAGTTTGTTATAGCTTTATTTATTGCTTTTGCTAAAATTCCAATTTCATCTTTAGAATTAATATCAACTGTTTTCGATAAATCATTTTGGGAAAGTGCGTCAGCTACTGTTAAAACCTTCTTTACCTGCCTTGAAATTGTAATAGCAAGTGTTAACCCAATTATAATAGCAACAAAAAAACCTAGTGCAGTTATTAGTATAATTTGTGAACTTGCACCTTTATATGATATTTGACTACTATCATAATCATTTTTTGCTCTATCAACAGTAAGTTTGAATTGTTTTTGTAAAACATCTACCATATCCAATCTTAGCCTTGAAACAGCTGGTAATAGTTCTTTTGCGTTTTTATAATTTCCTTCATCCACCTCTTTAATTAATTTATCGTTTGCATACCGATAACTTGTCATAATTACTTCAAACCCAACAAGTTTTTGCTTATCTATCGCAGCAGCTAAAGTTTTCTTATAATCTACAACAAGTGCATCATTAAGGATTACAAGGCTTTTTATATCATCTTTATATATTTGAACATCATTCTTGTTTGAAGGATCAAGAATTAACAATACATCGCATCTTTGTTGAATTAAATTAGTTTCTATATTACTAATATAATTAACACCTTTCAAATCTACATTATAGATATTTGTAAGATTTCTATCAATAACTTTCATATTAAAAACCCCAATAAACCCAACTATACCTGTAAATAATGCACCTATGATAAATGATAACAGTAGTTTTTGAATAATTTTCAAGTTATTGATCCATTTCATTCACTCTCACTCCTCAATTAAAATATTATTATATTTTTTTTACTGACCCAATAGTATAATCGTTCATTTCTCTAATAACTTTACTAAATTTAACAATAATAAAAAACCGACAAGAAGAGACCTTTAAGATTCATTAAAAATGTAGAAGCCGAAGTGTACCATAAATATAATTAAGCATATTATATAGTGTAGACAAGTCTACAAATGTCGATTAGGAGGTGATTAACGATGTTTACTCCTTTTATGATATGCTTAAGAGAAGGTATAGAAATTTTCTTAGTTATTATTCCTCTAGTAGTTTATTTTAATAAAAATAAACTATATACCATGACTAAGAGTGCATTGCTAGGTGGAGCTTTCGGAACGTTTATTGCAGCTATAGCTGGTTCAATAATCTTCTCACAAGTCGCTTTATTAAACGGCCCTGCCGGAGAATTATTTGATGGACTCCTTGGGATAGTATTAGCTGGATTAATATTATACAGCATAGTACTTTTAAGAAAAAATAAATTTTTAACCACTGATCCAAATCAACAATTAATTTCATTAAGTCAAAAGGGTGTTTTTATTCTTGCAGCTGTAACATTTTTTAGAGAATTATTAGAAATAACATTATTTATTTTAACTAGTTCAAATAGTTCTCCATTACTTGTGTCAATTTCATCACTATTAGGTTTAGTATGTGCGGCTGTAATTGTTTATATAGTGTCTAAAGGATTTTCTAATCTTAATATAAACGTAGTATTTTATTTCCTAAATCTGTTTTTAGTCGGACTGGGTGCATACTACTTTGGTGATGGATTAGATGTATTGTTCGGTAATTATGTTCCTGAAATTTTAAGAGTGGGGATATTACTTTACGCAGTTCCTTGTTACTTTATAATGATAAAAAAAGATTTGAAAGTATATTTGAAATCTGTAAAATAGAATTATACCTAATTTACAAAAGCCATAATCCCATACGTAAGAATTTTAACCATAGTTAAAATTGCTTAAGTATGGGATATTTATTTTTATTGTTTATTTAAATTACTCAATGTAACTAATAAAACTTTCAAATAAATTTTATTAGTAATTCCCAAAATCTTCTTCATAATTTTTGAATCTATCCGTTGACTCAAATCCTGCTGCACCATTTAATGTACCTTTTTCCCAATCTGCACGGGTACTCCAAGTCGTATCTACATTTGATGTATCATTAGTAGCAGATAACTTATATTCTTTAATTTCCGGGATAAAAGTACCATCTGTAGAAACATAAGAATTAAACTCTGTCTTAATTCTTACAAATTGTGCCTTTGGAATATTAGAAATATCTATTGTTTGTTTGCCATCTTTCAAAGATATTTCCTTTGAGCCTTTTACTGTATTTCCATCATCAGAAACTTCAACTACAGCTTTTAAAGAAGATTTTCCTTGAACATCAGCATCTACTTCTAATGTTGTGAAATCCCATGCTTGTATAGATTTTTTAAAGTTTGGAGTAAATTCAGCGGGTCTTCTCCATTCTGTAATATGTGTTCCTTTAGTATCTAAATCTTCGAAATTAAGCCATACTGCAAGTTTATCAGCCTTAGGTCCTTTCTCATCTGGGTGTTCATTTATATATTTTACGTCTTCTTGTTCAAGCTTCGTTGTATAATAACGTATTTGTCCTACCTTTGCATCTAGCATAGTATAATATTTACCACGTCCTCTATTTTTAAGTAACTGCTTGTGGTATGAATATCCACAGAAAATAGGATAACCCTCCCAATTCTTAATTGGAGAATCATAGCTTGGAGCTTGTATTTCTCCTACTTTTGTATTATCTAAGTAAGAAGTTCCTCCTGTTTTCATATCAAAAGCTCCAGTATATTGAGCCCATTCTCCTATTTTAGCTCCTCCATTATCTTCATCATTCCAGAAGAATTCACCATTATCATTATCAAAACCTACTCCATAAGTAAGTTTACCTGTCTTTCTTAGAGCCATTCTATATAGGTAGTTAACGCCATAACTTACTGAAGGTCCTTTTACCAAAAGAGGATTATGGTCATATTCATCAGGACCTGCAAGCTTGTCTATGCTAGACCATACCATTCCTGTAAGACCATCTTTATAGCGAAATAATTCACTATCAGGAATTTCTATATAATCATCAATACCATCAAGATCAACAGCTACACCATTCGGTGTCTTAATAAGTTTTGGAGCTCCTCTTAAAAAAGCATTATTTCCATTTCCAGATAAATCTTTTATAATAGGAGTTCCTCTCAAATTACCTTCTATATCAATCTTTTGAGAAGCAGTATCATTAATTTTCACATCATAAGAACCAGATTTGTTAAATTTATAAACAAATTCAACAGTTTTTCTTTGAAGAGAAGTAAATTCAACCTTCTTTGAAATCGTTGCTTCATTATTAATATATAACTTAACTTCTTCTGTTCCCTTTACACTTCCTACATTTCTAACATCAGCCTTTACATATAATGTATCACTATCTTTTCCTTCACCAAGTTTAGTTTTTAAATTTGCATATTCATATTCAGCCGGTCGTAAAATAGCAATTACGTTCTGTTTATAATCACCTAGTTTTAACTTGTGATTTCCAGCTCCAATAACAGGCATTTCTGTAGTTAGTTCTTTTGATTCACCTGGATTTAAAACTACAACTCTTTCTTTACCTTTTTCACCAAATAAATAAATTGAATTTTCCTTATCATTATTTAGAACATTCATTACAACTGCAGATGTACCTACTCCTTCATTTTTAACCGTAGCTTTTATAGTTACATTAGAATTAACTTTAATTCCAACAGGTCCTATAGACACATTACTGAATAAGAGTTTAGGCTCTTCACTAGATAATGTCATCTTGTCGAAAACTTTAGTTTCTTTACCATCGAAGCCAAAGTTCTCACATTGAAGCTTACCATCTTCTACTGTAACACTAATAAAATCGCCTTTACCAGTAGCTACAACTTCTGGGAATGCTTCATTTATTCTTTCTCCATCCTTACCATAGCTTATTTTCCCATCAGCAATTCTTCCATCCCCTTGAGTTATATAAACAGTCTTAGATCCTACTTTAGGATTTATCGAAACATTTCTATTGTACTCATGAAGGTGACCACTGAAAACTACATTCACATTGTATTTTTCTAATATATCAACCACATTTTTTTGTGTAAAATCATCAAAATAAGGATGATGCATTCCTAGAATGCGAAATTGTGCATTTTTAGCACTATCACTCTTTAAATCATCTTCTAGCCATTTTATTGAATCACTAATTAATTTCTTAGTCTTTTCGTCAACTTTACCTCCAGATGTAACAGCATTCATTTCATAAAGTCCCCAAGGAGAGCTATCCATCATTATAAAATGAACTCCTGAATAATTAAATGAAATATTTCTTCCTGTTGCATCTGAATTAAATTCTTTTTTCTGAACTATTGAAAAATAATCATCGTAATATGGACCATCATCATGATTTCCATTTGCATAAATTACAGGAATATTTTTTAAAAATTCAGCTCCCCCTTGTAACCAATAGCTAAATTGATCCTTTTGAAGGCCAGTTCCTTCAACCATATCACCTGTATGCAATATAAAATCAGGATTTGATTTTGCAATCATTTCTTCAAAATATTTTTCACTTTCAAATTTATGTGTGTCACTTATAACAAGGAACTTTATCTTTTTAGGATCTTTGCTAAATGTTTTAAAAGACCCTGCTTCTTTTGATCCTGCTGCAAGTTCAACACTATAATTGTATAATGTTTCTGATTTTAAACCTTTTAATGTTGCTCTGTAATAATACGTTTTAGCATTTTTAAAATCAGTTCCCAATTCGTACTTGATTTTTACTTTGCTTGTTAACTTTCCATCTGTTCCGTAATTAATCCATGCATCAACAGGATTATCTGTTTCAAAAGCAACTGTCATACTATCTGGCTTAGGTGCAAGAAGATAAGGTCCATTCATAATTTTAGCTGATCCGTTTTTAGAACTAGTTTCTGCAAAAACCATTTGACAATTTCCTACAACTAGAAATACTGTCATTAGACACGAAAGTAAAACTTTGATTTTGTTGTTTCCCTTCTTTTTCACGTATTTCCCCCCCCTAAATTTTATTAATTTTTAAACGTTGTAATACATACAATTATTATTCTTATTCATAGTTTTTCTCTATTCATTTAAGATTTGCATAATTTAAAGCCTATTATTATTTTAATATGGGTAATGTAGATCCCCCATATGGCATTACCAATACTTTAGCATCCTTGCCTTGCTCCTTAAAAGCTTTATCTACGGCTGATTGAACATCACTAAAAGGTTCCATAAATATTTTTTTTACAAAGTCTGGTTCCATTTCTGACACTAAAAATATTTTAGAGTCTTGAAGTACCATTGCAATTGCTGCTGCTTTATGTCCTCCAAGTTCAAAGTTCTTTTGTATATCCTCTATTAAGCTCTCAGTAGAAGTTGCTCCAAGCATCCATCTTTCAAATACCTTTTCGCCAAGTCCCTCTACGCAGGAAGCTACTAAAATTATAATGCCACCCTTTTTAACTGCATGTTTTGCATTATCTAATGCCTTTTGAGACTGATACATATTAATATCTTTTGGGTATCCGCCTGGAGTTGTAATTACTATATCTGCTTTACTTTCTATTACTATTTTATTCGCTACATCTAAAAACTTGCATCCTTCTCTATGAGCCTTGATATAATGTCCTGCTACTGCTTTTATTATTTGTTTATTTTTGTCCAAAACTACATTTACAATAAAATCTATAGGACAGTACTCAATTGCCTCCTCCAAATCCTGTCTAACGGGATTAGTATCCAAGTTTCCAGTTTTAGCTTCTGACTCAACCATTCTACTGTGGTTTGCTTGAATAGCCGCTCTAGTAGAAACTCCAGGCATAATTGCCTTTGCACCACCACTATATCCAGCAAAATAATGATATTCAATGTTTCCAAGGCATATTCTCATATCTGCCTCTGCTACTTCTGCAAAAATATCTATTGGGGTTCCACGTTTTGTGAAGCCTAAATGCTTAAAATCATTTGGATTACTGTCTATACATCTAATTCTGTTATATACCTCTTCACCTATCAAGTATTTTTTTTCATCATCTGTATGTGATCTGTGACTCCCTAGAGCAAGAACAATTGTTATATCACTATCGCGTGCCCCAGCCTCTGCTAGCTCATTTAAAACTACTGGAAGTACCCTTTTACTAGGCATAGGCCTTGTAATATCACTAGTAATAATAACTATTTTCTTCCCAGGTAATGCTATCTCTTTTAATCCTTTTGAACCAATTGGGTTTTCCATAGCTCTTTTTACTTCTTCTTCATTCATTAGATCTATTTCTATTTTATTAGGTAAGATTTCTCCTATCAAATTATCTTTGTCCACATTAAAAGTCACTGTTTTATTTCCAAATCCAAATTTAAATTCCATATAACGTCACCTCCATGAAACTTCTCGTTAAAACACTTTATTAAACGCTTTTTTCATTGCTTTTATTAAAGGCATTTCTTGCCCCGATAAGAACTGGACCATGGCACCCCCGGCTGTACATACATAACTTATATCTTTTAGATTTATAAATTTTTGCGCTGCACTTACCGTATCTCCTCC